>JAFDXD010000041.1 GCA_018268135.1 Bacteroidota bacterium | reverse complement strand
CAAGTATTGCCACAGGCAACCTGACAACTGCTACCACATATACATTGGTAAGCATTGCATTTCAATCGGCGCCCGGTTGTAGCACAAATATTAGCGGACAGTCAGTAACGGTAAATGTAAACCCGGTAGCAACAGCTACCATTAGTGCCGGAGTATCTCCCATTTGTAAGGGGCAGTCGTCTTCCATTACCATTACCGGTACGCCAAATACAATAGTTACTTATAACCCCGGTGGAGCAACAGTTGCATTAAATGCTGGCGGTACAGCTACAGTTTCAGTATCTCCAATAGCAACTACTACCTACACCTTAGTAAGTATAGCTTATGCTTCTGCACCTACTTGTAGCCAAAATCTTTCGGCAGTGCCAGGGGCCACTATTACTGTAAGCCCCGATGCAAGTGCTGGAACTATTAGCGGCTCTCCTACAAATATTTGCATAAATGGCACTACTACATACAGTAGTAATGGAGATGCAGGCGGCGCCTGGAGCAGTAGTAACACAGCCATTGCTACAGTAAATAGCATTACAGGGGTAGTTACCGGTGTATCTGCAGGTACTGCAAATATTATTTACACAGTAACTTCTGGCTGCAATGCACCTAAATCTGCCTCTAAATCTGTAACCATTAATCCGGATGCGAATGCCGGTACCATTACAGGGCCTGCAAGCCTTTGCTATCCTACCAATGTTCAATATTTTACCAGTGGCCAGAGTGGAGGGGTATGGGCAAGTAGCAATACAGCTATAGCTACAGTAGATGCTGCAAGCGGTATAGTAACTGCATTTGGTAGTGGCACTACCAATATTACATATACCATCAACTCAGGATGTAATGCACCCAAAACTGCCACTAAAACTGTTACCATTAATCCAAATGTTATTACAGTAGGTGCCATAAGCGGGCCAATACAACTATGTAATGCAACCAATAATGTGGCTTATAGTATCTCTCCTATAACCTCTGCCACTAATTATACATGGACTTTACCAGCAGGATGGTCATTTGTTTCGGGTCAAGGCACCCCCTCCATTGTAGTAAATAGTACCGCAACCGGAGGTACCATATCTGTAACGGCTACCAACCCATGTAGTACAAGTAGCCCTTCAAACTTAGCCGTTACTGTAAGCTCTACAGGCCAATGGCTTGGCATAAGCGCAGACTGGAATAGTGCTGGCAACTGGTGCGGTGGTATTCCTACTTCCACTTCTAATGTAACAATACCTGCCGGTACTCCTAACAACCCTGTAATATCTAATGCTACCGCTATGGCGCAAAATATTACCGTAAATCCGGGAGCTTTATTAACCATTACAGGGCAGGTATTACAAATTTCTGGCAGCATTACCAGCACTAATGCTATAAATGCTACTGCAGGCAGTATTGAACTCAACGGCACATCTGCCCAGAATATTAGTGGAGATTATTTTGTAAATAAAACAATTAATAACCTTACCCTTAGCAATAACGCTAACGTAACAGGAAACGATACTTTGAAAATTGCAGGCCAGTTGGGCTTTAGCGCTGCTACCAGTGGTAAAACATTTAATGCCGGCACTAAAAATGTTTCCTTACTATCGTCTTTTGCGACTACTGCTAATGTGGCTGAGCTAAAAAATAGCAATAGTATTAGTGGCAGCAACTTTACAGTAGAGCGTTATATTAACACCGGCACTACTAATGGTACGCATGGCAAAAGCTGGCAGTTACTTGCTACACCTGCCAATGGACAAACTATTAATCAGGCATGGCAGGAAGGGCAAACAAATAATGTGGTGGGCAAAGCCGGATATGGCACACAGATAACTTCACCAACTTATACCGGGTCAAATGGATTTGATGCCAATACACCCGGCCCTTCTTTAAAAACGTACAACTCCAGCTCAAATACATACACTGGTGTTTCGAGTACAAATATTCCACTTGCCAATCCATTGGGTTACTACATGTTTATAAGAGGTGACAGAAGTGTAACGGCTGCAAATGGCAACCCATCTAATGCAACCAAATTACGCAGTACCGGCACATTGAATACAGGCACACAACCTACCATTACCATTTTGGCAAACAAATTTGGTACTGTGGGCAACCCCTATGCCTCACCGTTAGACCTTTGGAAAATGCATGAAAATGGCGGTTTTGTAAATACCACTAATGATTTGTATTTATGGGATCCTTCATTGGGCGGCTCTTATGGTGCAGGTGGTTTTGTAACGCTTACCTGGATAGATGGATCAAGAGGTTATAAATTAAATGCATTTGGCTCTACTAACTATCCTAATCCTTATGTTAGTACCATTCAATCGGGCCAGGCATTTTTTGTAAAATCAAATGGCGTGGGTACTACCAATGTAATATTTAGCGAAAATAAAAAAGCTACCAGCGATAGTATTCGCAATATAAATGGCATCATACAACCTACAGAAATGCTTACGGCTACTTTATCTGCAAAAGATAACAACGGCAGCCCCGTAAATCTGGATGGAGCCATTGCCATCTTTGGCGAACAATATTCAAATAATGTAGATTGGAATGATGGCCTCAAAATTTTGAACAGCAGCAATAATGTAAGTTTTGTAAGAAATGGCGCCTCACTGGTAGTAGAACGCAGGCAAACACCGGAAGCTACGGATACACTGCATATAAGCTTGAAGAATACCAGCCAGTCGCTTGCTTACCACTGGCAGATAAGCACAGAAAACCTGGATGATGTACCGGGCAGAATGGCCTACCTGTGGGACAGGTATTTAAATACCAAAACCAGCCTAAACCTAAATGGCAATACCGATGTTGACTTTGCCATTACAGGTGCAGCAGCATCATCGGCATCTGACAGGTTTAAGATTGTATTTGATGTAGCTAAACCGCTGCCGGTAACTATTACTACGGTGAAGGCTATACGAAATCAGGATAAGACCATCACAGTTTCCTGGAAGGTGGCAAATGAAATCAATATGGAACATTACAGTATTGAGCGGAGCTCCGATGCCAAAACATTTACCAGCATTGGTATAAAATCAACAGGCAGCGGCAATGGTATTGGCAACTATGATTATGGTGATACCAATCCATTGAGTGCAGATAATTATTACCGCATCAATGCACTGAGCAAAGACGGGCAGGTACAATATAGCAATGTAGTAAAAGTAAATGCCCTTACTTCTCCGGGTTCCATTACGGTATATCCTAACCCTGTTCAAAATAAAGAAGTGAACATGGTATTTGTAAATGAACCAGCCGGAACGTATCAGTTAGAGCTTACCAATAAACTAGGCCAGGCAGTGTACACCGGAAAAGTTACTATTAGCGCAGTAAAAGAGCAGAGAAAAGTATCGCTGGTATATGTAACAGCAGCCGGGGTATATCACCTCAATATTAAAGGCCCGAATGGTAAAATACATACACTAGAACTGGTGATAGAACTATAAGCCCTTTTTATTATCCCTACATACACATGAATGAAACCAAGGCGCCAATCGGCGCCTTTTTTTAATGTAAATAGTTCGACCCCTACGGGGTCGAATTGGGTGTTTATACCAATTGATGCTATCAACATCTGAACCCTTCGGGTTCTGGAAAACTATTCATTCAAATAAATGTACATTTTATTATAGCTTTTTACCTTTCATTGCAGTGGCAATGGCATCATCCATAATTCTTTCGGCATAAGGGCGACTGATATTGTTTAGCTCCTCTGTTTTAGATTGTACCAGGTTTTTATCATCCATGGTAATTGCCAGTTGCAAGGCCTGCATGGCGGCAGCAGTTTGCAATAATTCTTGCTGCGAAAGTGCTGAAGCATTTTTTTGTAAAAAACCTTCGGTGGTTTTGAGCAACTGCTCGGCCTCCGTTTTTGCTTCTACCAAGGCACGGGTTGCTATATCATCTTTTGCATGAAGCAAAGAGTCTTGCAACATTTTTTCTACATCGGTATCTGTGAGGCCATATTGTGGTTTTACTTCAATGCTTTGCTGCACTCCGCTTCGCAGCTCTTTAGCTGCTACAGTAAGAATGCCATCTGCATTTATTAAAAAAGCTATTTCTACTTTGGCCATACCGGCAGGCATACCGGGTATTCCGCTTAAAATAAACTCAGCAAGTTTGCGATTATCTTTTACCATGTCTCTCTCGCCCTGATACACACTGATACGCATACCGGGTTGCCCATCTACCTGTGTGGTATATTGCCTGGCTGCTTTTGCAGGTATTTTTGTATTTCGGGGGATGAGTACATCCATCAATCCGCCGGAGGTTTCTAAGCCGAGGCTTAATGGGGTAATATCAAGCAGTAGCAAATCTCTATTGTTTCCTGCAAGAATATCTGCCTGTATAGCTGCGCCAAGGGCTACTACTTCATCAGGGTTTACCGTGTCATTTACTTTTTGATCAAAAAATGCCCCTACTTTTTCTTTTACCAGCGGCACTCTTGTACTTCCGCCCACCATCACTACTGCTTCAATATCATTTACGGTAAGCTCTGCATCTTTTAATGCGCTTTTACAATTTTGCAAAGTACTTTCTATTAAAGGCGCTATCAGTTGGTTAAATTCATTTTTTGTGATGTTGAGTTCTGCATTATGTAAAACGCCGGTGTAACTATCGAGAACGGATAAGTGCTTTTTTGCTTCTTCTGCTTTTAAGCGCAGTTGTTGCTTTAAAGAATCATGGAGCAACCACTCCTCACCGGTCATACCATTTTTTTTCATCCAAAAATCTACAATGGTTTTATCCATATCATCACCACCAAGGTAGGTATTGCCGTTGGTAGATAATACATCAAAAATACCTCCCGCTATTCTCAGAATAGAAACATCAAAAGTGCCACCGCCAAGGTCGTACACGGCAATAATTTTATTTTCTTCTTTATTAATACCCATGCCATAGGATAAACTTGCGGCCGTAGGCTCATTAATAATACGCAATACATCGAGGCCTGCCAGCTTGCCCGCATCACGAGTAGCCTGCCTTTGGGCATCATTAAAATATGCCGGCACAGTAATAACAGCTTTATTAACGGGTGTTTTTAAAATATGCTCTGCCCTCGCCTTTAGTTCTTTTAAAATAAATGATGACAGGTCAACAGGAGAATAAAATTTATTGCCCACTTGTATTTTAACAAGGCTTTCGGTATCATCATCTAAAATTTTATAAGAAAAAAAATCGGCTCTTTGCTTGATATCATTATAACTTTTACCCATTAGCCTTTTGGCCGAAAAAATAGTTTGCTGTGGCTCTGAAATTAAAAATTGTTTGGCTTCATCGCCTACAACAATATTGGCATTTTTATCAAAATGAATAATGGAAGGTACCAATGCGCTACTATTGTGCTCTTTTAAAACTATGGGTTTGCCTGTATCGGGATGTATAATAGCTACAAGGCTATTGGTGGTACCAAGGTCAATACCTACAATCATTTCATCTTTTTGTAAACTACCAGTAGCAATATTAATAGGTATTTTGGCCATGATGTATTTATTATTTTGGCACAAAAGTAAAACTAAAAAAGCTGCTTCGATAAAAGCAGCTTTAGTAATTATTTCGATAAAAGAAATTTATCGCATCAAATACATTTTTCCGTATCCTTTATTAAAGAATTTATCGGTATTGTCGCCATCGGCATGGTATTTATCCAGCGATTTACCATTAAGGTTAGTAAGCACCCGGTAAAGATAAACGCCGTTTGCCAATTTTTGGCCATACATATCAGTTCCATCCCATTTAAAATCTGTGATATTTCTACCTACATGTATGGGGCCTAATTCTGCCTGCGTAATTTCTCTTACTACTTTACCGGTGATGGTAAGAATTTGTATCCTCATATTTTGTGGTATTTGAGAACCTGTAAGGGTAAATACAAATGCTGTAGATGTAGTAAAAGGATTAGGATAATTTAGCAGGTTTGAAATCATAGGCTTGTTGATTACATTAAAAGTGGTATGGTAATCAAGGCTACCGGCAGTATTTCCAATTTCATCTTTGCCTGATACAATAAGTTCGTATGTACCATCCAAGGGGAAATAAGGCTTAAACTCAATGCTGGCGGTATTTTCACCATTACCCGAAATATTGGCCGGTATAAAGGTCATGGTATCGCCAAAGTTGTAACTATGCAGGCTCTGATCAGGATATCTCACCTGTACTTTGATAAGGCCTGTATCTTTTAAAGCAAGATAGCGGTTTTCATCTTTTAGTTTAATAAGTATATCGGGTTTAGAAGCTACTATATCCTGGTTTAAAATATGCACACCATCAAAAGTTACATCCAGCAATGGATTAAAATTATCTGCCTTCACATAAAAATTTTTGTACAACACATTATTAAAATGATATTGCTCCGGCTGATCATTGTCGGGGTTTACATCTACAAACAAAGTATTATTGCCCGGATAATTTTTTGAATCAATACTATAATTAATAGTGAGCGTATCGCCTGCTACCAAGGCCTTACGTGGCGGTATTGGTATGGCATGAGGTACATTGTTGCGATCGGTAATAATTAGTTTTACTTTTAATAAACTATCAAAAGCAATTTGGCTGATATTTTTAAATGCAAGTGAAAAATTAATTGACTCGCCCTGGTTCACTGTATCTTTCATTGTATATACAATATTTGGCGCTACCGCACCTTCGGGCGCATAATCTCCATTGAGCCTCCAATAACCAAGCTGGTATGGAATTTTTGAAACATCATTTTGATTAAACATTTTCAATTGCAAGTAAGGGTACTGAACTGCATCTACAAATGCAATGGAAGTATCTCTTGCAGGGTTAATGATTTTTAATAATGTAGAAGAACCATTATTATCAATACCATATAATTCAATATGGGTAGTATCATTTTGCGGATCGTCTAATGCTTTGCCACGCCAGTGAAGATCATTCCACTTTTTGGCAGGGCCAAATACAGGAGATAAAATACTACCCTTTGTGGTTTTGCTTGGGAGCGGAATATTTGCTTCCATCAAAGTATCTGGCGAGCCCATTATTTGTATAGGCGTAAAGGAAGGCACCCCTTTTCGATAAAAGAAAACGAATGGTTTGTGACTGGTGAAACTATCAATTGCGGTAAATCCAATACTCTTTAATTTATGATACAACGATTTGCCCGGGCCATTTACAAGGGTATCTGCCATCCATTCTTTTACAAACCCATCGTTGCTGGTAAATTCGAGATTTTCAATTAATACATACAATCCATTGGGGATAGAGTCAATAAAGTTCATCGCATTATTGCGGTATGTAATTTGATTTTTGCTGTATGGGAATTCGAAGAAATACCTGTATTCGCTTGTCACACCTGGTGTATGATCGCAAATAGGCCAGCTACCAAAACGGCCAGATCCGCCCGAGTTTGAATTTTTCCAGGGCGCTAATGTGGAGCTGTCAAATACAAAAAAGCGAATATTATTTGCAATACATCCCCAAAACTCTAATTGAGTAAAATCAATATTTATATCATTTTGATCATAATTATAAGGAGGAAAAACACCATTATGCACAATCAGGTTTTGTATGATTGATTTATAATCAAACTTTCTGTTGGGATTGAGTTGGATATTGTCGTATGTAGAATTGAGATGCTGGTAATAATCAGACTGGTTAAAGCCTGTGCCACCTGTGGGCAGGTACACAAATGAAGAGGAGTTCCAAATATATGGTGCATTATTAATGGGAACCATTGCTACTCTCCAATAATAAACCGTACTATCAGTAAAGTTGATATTAGTAGGAGTAAATTGTACGATACCACCCACTCCGCTGGTATTATACGATTTTTTAAATGCCGAATTAAAATTAGCGGTGGTATCAAACTCCATTACATACTGGCGCTGGCCACTAAGCGGGTTGGCAGTATTGGACACATAAGTAATATTTTGAGTATTGATGATAGAATATTGATAAGGGTAAACAGGCCTTACTTCATCTTCAAATACATAAAAATCTTTTGTGTAAGTATTGTTGGTTTCATACAGCTCATCAATTTTATTTGTATAATCAAGCGATACTATTATTTGATTGAGGCCTTTATCTGTAGCAGGGTTGATACCTACATTCAGATCTACAGAATCCATATACTTTATAGCAGGGCCATAATGATTGTACAAGGTTATGATGCTGTCGTTTGGCAATTTTCTTTTGATGGAAACCCACATCGAATCATTGACAGCCTTTCCGATATTCATCATTTTTACATCTACTTTAAAACTATTATCGGCAACAGAAATGATGCTTGGGCTAATTTTTATTAATTGATCTTCTACTACATAATCAGGTTTGGCAAAAGTGTTTATTTTTATGGCGGGGTCGCCGTGCAGGGATATTTCTTCTAAATGCAGGCGGGTTTCGTAATTGAGGTTAAAGTTGGTTCCTCCAAGATCGCTGATTACTTTTTGCAATTGATTTCCTACCGTATTTCCATACATGGTATTACTAAACTCTGTATAAAACTTTTTGTTATAAATATCCAGAAAGAAAGGGATACCAAAATGAGTATCTGCTAAAAAGCCAATGCTACCTCGCTCTTTAGCCAATACATATTTTTCTGAAATAGACAAACTACCCGAAAGCCTTAAAGGATCATAAATAAAAAAGTTTCCGGCACTGCAGCCGCTTACATTAAAGAAGGGATACTTACCCGGATTGTTATAAATATTGGGGTCGCTAAGATTGAATTCAAAAGTATTGGCAGACGAGTGACCAAAGTAACCTATAAAACCCAAGCCTTCCTGAAACAATTCTCCAATTCTTTGAATATTGGCTTGCTCTACAGCGCCAGCAGATGTTTTAGAAAAAGTTTCTACATGAGCGCCATACAAAGTATCTTCAATAATATTTTCATAACTATTCATGTAATTTCTAAAATCCTGGTTCTCCTGTTCATCTTTTCCACCTGATACATGCATGGCATTTTTCATCCAGGCTTTATCTGCAATAGTTGGGCTGCCGGATTGCTGTGCCTGCTCATACTCTTTCATTTTTTGCAAATAATATCCAACTTCTGTACCGGATACTGCACCAAGCCTGCCTATGGGAATAATGGGCCCTACTGTACCAGGCTCAGAAGCCAGCAATACATCAGACGCAGGCCATCCAAATGTTGGTACCAAATCTAAATATTCTGATATGGGATTTGACTGGTATTGATTTTCTTCCATATAATCCATACCCCGCCCTATCAAAAAAACATATTGTGGCGTGGTGCTAAACTGTTGCTTTGCAAATCGTAAAAAATTTCTTACAGACTCAGGATGTTTTTTAATACCAAAGCCAAACTGGTCTTCCAATTCGTTGATATTATAAATTTTGGCATTAAAGTTTCCGCCCTGTGCAGATGCCCTGTATTGTGCATATTGATCCACATAATTATTACCCAAGCCATCATTGTAAAGAAGCGGGTTACTGATGATCATGTAATTGCCCTGCATATTTGCAGCAGCATAGTTTACAAAATTTCTTTTGGTGAAATTATTGATGCCATTAAAATTTTCTTCATTTACTAAAATGAATTTTCTCACATTATCGGCAGAGGCCGGCAATACAAATTTTACTTTACCGGGCGTGCTGGTAATATCGCCACTATATCTCAAGCCATTATTAATATCGTACAATACAGGAGAAGTAGCCCCATAATTAAAATTATCAATTACCAGGTAATTGCCGGAAGCAGATGCAGCCAGTTCAAAATAAAAACTCTTTTGTGCATTAAAGTTAAATGTAGCCGGGTAAGTAAGCCCAATACTTGACACCACCAGCCTGTCGGATGGTGTAGAGGAAGTAGAGCCAACATACAACAGTGCAATACTTGTACTTTGCAAGTCAGTAAGCGGAAGATTATTCAATACCGCCTTGGTATATCCAAAATAGGGCATGCCTACATTGTATATTTCATTGTTGAAAAGTTTCACTCTTAAATTACGGTCATTAGGCGCATTACCTGCAGCATTTACCCTAAGAGTAAGGCTATTAGGCGGGCCGGCAGTATATACATTTAAGCCGGTAAATCCCGTAAACAAATCAAAGCCGGGCGCTACATCTCCGCTTGTCCAGCCTTCACCTGTATCATAAGCAGCAGAGTACACATACTCCGGAAAAGACTTTGCATTACCCCTGTTTATTTGTGTATTAAAATAATTATCTACGCTCCGCATAAAATAGGCATCGGGTACCATTGCACCCGGCGCCACATTGGCCGTATTGATATATCTAAGGTTGCCACCACTGCTGTTTACTGTTAAATAATAAGACACAGTATCCGTTTCAAGGCTATAATGGTCTGATAGCTGTGAGTTAGGATCACGATACAAAGCTTTGTCCGGCTTTCCATCATTCATGTGCCCCCAAAATTCTATGTAATCATTTACCCCCAAAGGAGCGCCACTAACGGAAGTGTATATACGAACCTGCTCTCCATTTCTCCACAGTTGAAAATTATCTGCATTTACAGCCTGCAGGCCAATAGCAGCCAATGCAGACTGCGGAATTCGGCAAAGCGTATCATTTGCCAGTTTAAATTTATAATAGGTTTTGCTATAATCTATCCAGTTATTATTAAACTGAGCCTGTACAGATACAGCCATCAGTAACAATACAGGTATCAATATTTTTTTCATCATGATAAGATGTTATTATGGTAATTATTCTTCTTTCTTTTTAAAATTGACCGTTAAAGAAATAATATGAGTATAGAGTGGGTTTGACTGGTTGGCAAGATTGGTAAAGGCATAATCAAGCGTAACATTTTTTATTCTAAATCCGGCGCCCACACTTGGCTGGTATATCCATACTCTTTTTTGATTGAGTGTATCGCCATCGGCCAATGCTCTCTGAAAATTGGTAATACCGCCTCTTACAAAAAATACATCTTTAATAGATGCTTCTAACCCTACATGAGGGTCGGCGCTTACAGTATTGCCTGATAATACGGTATTTCTTTTGCCATCAAAAGTTACATCAAGGTTTGCTTCTGCAAGTAGTTTTACTGATTTACCTAATTTAAAATCGTAGCCGCCGCCCAATACTAACCTTGGCGCAGTAATTTCGGTAGATTTTACAGGAATATCATTATTGGTGAGGTAGAGTACTTCTTTTTCTTTATCTGTAAATTTAAACGACCATGCATTAAAAGTGCTGGTAAGGTCTCTTGCTACCAGGCCCAGCCTCCATTTTTCGCCATGTGCCTGCACGCCTGCGTCTATGCCAAAGCCCCATGCGGTAGCAAAGTGACCCACTTTGCGGTAAATAACTTTTGCATTTGCTCCAAAGCTAATATTAGTTTTTTCGGTACTCTTTATATTTTGGGCAAAGGAAAACAGGAAAGCATAATCAGCAGATGAAAAGGTTTGAATATTATTGTAATTGATACTTCCATCGGGCTGTACCAAAAAAAGGGTATTGGGTATATCATCTACTGCAAAACGCAATAATGAAAAACCAAGCGTTCTTTTATTATCCTGCACAGGCAAAGCTAGAGAAGCATAATCATATTTAGCAATACCTGAAAAATATTCTGCATGCATGATGCTTGCATTTGGATTGTCTTTTACGCCGGTAAGCCCCGCCGGGTTCCAATAGCCTGCAGTAGTATTGTTTACAGATGCTACCTGTGCATTACCCATGGCAAGGCCCCTGGCTCCTGCGCCAATGTTTAAAAATTCATTTGAATATTTTCGGAATTGTGAGTACCCCGTTTCTGAAAAAAACAACACTATAAGCAGTAAAGCTATGAAGCTTTTTTTCATGTGCAATTTGTTTTAAGTTATTTAGCTACATTGAATTTTCCATTAAAAATTTTATTTGCGGTTGCTTTAAACTAACCTTAAATTTTTATGGTTCATTTCATGTAATTAAAATTGGTAATTGATTTGGATAACAATAACGCCTGTTGATAACGTAATTATACGATATAAATTGTGTTTAGGCAGCATTGTATCACCCTTATTTACCCTCAAATTTAAGGTTAAAATACAGTTATAAAGCTGTACAATTATATCATTTCTCTAAAAAAACAGGTGTTGGTAAAAACGGCAACTTATATAGTACGTATAATTAAAATCAATATTCTATACCCATTATTAAAAAATTCTACTCATTTTTGCAGTCATTTTACACTAATAATTATTAAAAAACAGGATGAATACTTTTATAGAAGAACTGAAATGGAGAGGGATGCTGCAAGATATAATGCCGGGCACCGAAGAGCAACTTAATAAAGAAACCACATCAGCCTACATAGGATTTGACCCCACCGCCGATAGCCTGCATATAGGCAGTTTGGTTCCCATTTTATTGCTGGTACATTTACAAAAAGCCGGTCATAAGCCCATAGCGCTGGTAGGCGGCGCTACAGGTATGGTGGGCGACCCAACCGGCAAAAGCGAGGAACGAAACCTGCTTAGCGAAGAAGTACTCAATAAAAATGTGGCAGGTGTAAAAGCCCAATTAGAAAAATTTTTAAACTTTGACCCCACCCTGCCCAATGCGGCCGAAATGGTAAATAATTTTGACTGGTTTAAAAATATTAGTTTTTTAGATTTTATACGAGATACCGGCAAGCATATTACCGTAAATTATATGATGGCCAAAGACAGCGTAAAAAAAAGGCTTGAAGGCGAAACAGGCATGTCATTTACAGAATTTACCTACCAATTGGTTCAGGGCTTTGATTTTTACTGGCTGTATAAAAATAAAAATTGCAAACTGCAAATGGGTGGCAGCGATCAGTGGGGCAATATAGTAACCGGCACAGAATTAATCAGGCGAAAAATACAAGGCGAGGCTTTTGCATTTACATGCCCATTAATTACAAAAGCAGATGGAGGAAAATTTGGCAAATCGGAGCAGGGGAATATTTGGCTCGACCCTACCAAAACCACTCCTTATCAATTCTATCAATTTTGGCTCAATGCATCTGACACAGATGCTCAAAAATGGATTAAGATATTTACATTTTTATCCAAAGAAGAAATTGAAGCATTACTACAAGACCAACAGACCAATGCTGCAGAGCGAAATCTTCAAAAAACCCTGGCAAAAGAATTAACCATTTTTGTACATGGTAAAGAAGAATATGAAAAAGCATTAGAAACCACACATAAATTATTTAATAACCAAAATGCTTCAATAGAAACCCTGTCTGAAGACGACCTGAACAATATTGAAGGCCTGCAAAAACAGGATGTTGCCAAACAAAAAATTATTGACGGCATTGATGTGGCTACCCTGCTTACAGAAACTAATATTTTTTTAAGCAAAGGCGAGGCAAAAAAAATGATACAAAATGGAGGCCTAAGCATTAACCGAATTAAAATAAATAATTCACAACAATTAATTGAAGCCTCACAATTGTTGCACAACAAATATCTACTGGTTCAAAAAGGCAAAAAAAATTATTACCTCCTAAAAGCCATTTAATTTTTTTATTGCAATAGGTAAGGAAATTCTTTTTGCACTTTCCATACAAATTCGCCAAATAATGTATTGGCCCAGGCAAACCATTTTCGGGTATATTTTGCAGCATCATCTTTGTAAAAAGACTCGTGCATAAAACCAGTGCCTGCATGGGTATGTTGCAATGTTTGCAGGCAGTTTTTTATTTCAGCAGCATCTGCAGAGGTAAGCCCACGCATGATGATGCTCATAGGCCAAATATAATTGAGCCCAATATGCGGGCCGCCAATACCTTCGCCCATTGTGCCTTTAAAGAAAAATGGGTTATTGTTAGATAGTACAAATTTTCGGGTGCGTTTATACACTTCATTTGTGGCAGGCACGCAACCAAGGTATGGGAGCGAAAGTAACGAAGGTACATTGGCATCATCCATTAAGTTGATGCTGCCAAGCCCATTGGTTTCATAAGGCCATATTGTACCAAAGTCAGTATGTACAGTGCTTTTAGCCAATAAAGTTGAAAGCTGATGCTGAAACAATTTTAACTCTTGCAAAAATGATGCATCATCATTTAGCCCTCTGTTATATATTTCCATCAAATTAGAAATAGATGTAAGGGCAAACATATTTTCCGGGATATTGAAAGCAAATACTGTGGCATCATCGCTTGCTCTAAACATGGAATGTATCAACCCTGTTTTTTTAGTAGGGTATCCAAATCCACCCATTGGTACGCCATCAGTGGCCCAGCTTGTAGTACGCTCAAATTGATAAGGGCCATTATTGTGCAGACGTTGTTGCTCTTTAAAAGTTTTAATTATCAATTTCATCGCAGTTCTCCAGTCATCATCAAATGCAGTGGTATCGCCTGTATGTACCCAATACCCATGCGCAAGTCGTATGGGATAACACAGGCTGTCTATCTCCCATTTTCGCTCATGAATACCAGGTTTCATCAGGGTTTTATCATTTTTCCATTCACTTATTTTATTTTCATCTTTATAAAATGCATTGGCATAGGGGTCTTTTAAAATACATTTCACCTGACGGTTTATTACTCCTTTAATTAATTGCTGCAAGGCTTTATCTTCTTTCATCAATGGCAGGTAAGGCCATACCTGTGCAGAAGAGTCTCTTAGCCACATGGCATCTATATCGCCTGTTATTACAAATGTATCGGGCTTGCCATTTATTATTTCAAAATCTACCGTAGTATCTAATGTATTGGGAAAACAATTTTCAAACAGCCAGGCAATTTCTTTGTTTCCTATTGATTTATGCATCAATGAAATCAGGTTTTCTACGGCAGGGCTATTAAATTTTCGCAAACCTTTAGCCACACGTACCACCGGAAACGCTTTGTTACCAACGCCTGTAAATGCAGTATGGCAGAGCATTGTAGCTGCCATGGCCATTGACGATTGCTGTATAAACTCTCTCCTTTTCATACTTTGTATGTATAGTGGTATCAGAAGCAGCATAAAAAACAGGTAGCAGTTTGTATAAAATACTTCAGGGCGAAGCCAAAATATTTTCTTTTTTTATACCCGCATCATTTTTCCGCAAAGTAAGATAAAACAAAAAAGCATCCCCAGCAGAGATGCTTATATAAAATTTTAGGAATAGGCAAGTACAAAACGAATTTATGCAGCCATGTTTTTTTGTTACTGCCCGCCACTAGCGCAGGTGTTCTGCAAGATCAGATGTGTCTATTAATTCTGCCTGACTCTGTCCGGGATTTAGCATTACAAATGTTCAATATTTAGCATGGTTTTATTTGTTTGCTAACTCAGGCACAGATACGCCAAAGCTACTTTGCCTGGCTGCATATCTGCGCCAGTGGGAGGTAACTTTTAAATTATTGAAGTAACACCTGCGGCGGCGAAGGAATTAAAACGACTAAATTTAATTTACTACTCATTAAATTTCTATTGCCTTCAAGACCTTATAATAGGCTTTGATTACTTACAGTTTTTGTACAAGTACCTTTATTTGCACATGGTGTGCAATAGTTTCCTAAGCCAGGAACACATCCCTGTGGCTCACTTGCACATGCTGAAGTTGTACACGAAACCTTATCCGCCGCAATTAAGTTCCCGGAATTATCTTTAGTTACCTGAAATGTAGTTTTAAAACTCCCTCCTAAAAATTGAAGATAATATTTGCCGTCAAATTCAATAACTTTTACAGTATTGTAATCAACATTTAGTGAAGATAATTCTAATAAATTTGATTTTAAAATTGGAATTAATTTTTCCAACCCTTCTTTTTGGTTAATTTTCCCATTTGTTACAGAACCTACATTTATTTGACTAAATGCACTTGTAAAAATGCTCATGGATAATGATGCAATAAGAATTACTTTTTTCATAATATAATGAGTTTAAAAACAAACAAAACTCTGTTACAGATTTAATGTCGCTGTCAAGAGGGTTTACCGACACTGGCAAAAATATTGTTCGTGTTCGCCTACCTGTTTTATCGCTCTCATTGCTTGGTAGTGTTTCGCTTATTTCTGCCAACGGACATGGCTTGGCGATGGCTGGGCATTCAATGAACTTTCAGCCCAGACAAAAGTACAGTAAACGAACAAAAAGTTAAGATTTATATTGTGTTGCTCAATAGAGAATTTTCTGCCGGAACCGATGCCGAATAGCAAAACAAAATCCTTTAACCGGAGAAGTGCATGTTGATGAATTTTATATTGTCCACTGGCGTAAGTGTTCTACAAGATCACCTGGTCTATTAATTCTGCCGGACTCTGTTCGGGATTTAGGATTACAAATGTTCAATTTTTAGCATGGCTTTATTAGTTTGCTAACTCAGGCACAGATACGCCAAAGCTACTTTGCCTGGCTGCATATCTGCGCCAGTGGGTGGGTAGTATTGATCCTCCTGCATCATTTAAATTGTATGATAATTTAATATCCCTTTAATAATTCCCATCAATAAAAATAGAATATATGGTGAGGCCATAAAGAATAAAGAAAGAATCATTTTATTCCTTTTAAATTTAAAAGAGTATTGAGAGCTTATTTTTATATATCTGTTATTTTTTAGAAAATACTCATTTGCGACTGCCCATACAATAAAGCCCCCAATAATGGAATAAATCCTCCAAATAGGCGGGAGTAAATTTCCTTTAACAAATAAGTAATATAAATGAGATAAGAATAATATCCATCCACAAATACTAAAACCAAACAAGAAAGTTGTCATACCTATTGGGTCCACATTCCTTCCATTCAATTTCATTTGATTATACCAGAAATAAATATTAAAAAATAAATAATTTATAAATCTCATAGAATATTAATTTATTCAAACCACACTGGGAATTTTATATTGTCCTCTGGCGAAGGTGTTCTGCAAGATCAGCTGTGCCTATTTATTCTGCCGGAGTCAGTCCGGATTTAGCATTACAAATGTTCAATTTTTAGCATGGTTTTATTTGTTTGCTAACCCAGGCACAGATACGCCAACGCTACTTTGCCTGGCTGCATATCTGCGCCAGTGGGTATTTTTTATATCAAAAGAAAAAGTAAATAAAGAAACCCTTAAAAGAAAAAAGGTTTGATATTAAAACACCAAATCCTGTAACATTTCAATTCAAAATTTATTCTACCCTAACCTGTTTTTTTACCAAAGCGCCATCGCTAACTTCGGGTATAAACAATCGCTCAGAAACTTTGTACCCATTTCCTTTTTCACAAAAATGTACTTTCATATTTTCGATGCTAATAGGGCATCCATCAGGTATATCAGCAATATTGCTATGGCCAATATCATGGCCATCTAAAATAACCACCAGGCCGCTACCAATCGCTTCTAACGAATTGCCACCGGTTACCAGCATACCCGTATCCTCGCCAAGGCCAATACCTATGCATCCCGGATTGCTGGCTACAGCCTGCGCCAGGCGGCCAAACCTGCCACGTTTTTCAAAATGCGAATCAATGATTACATCATCTATAAACCCCAGGCCAGTAGTAATTTTTACTTCGCCTTTTAAGTGAGCCCTGGCAGCATTGCCTTCATATATCATGGTATTGCTCATGGCCATTGCACCGGCGCTGGTGCCGGCTATTAAAAAATTTTCTTCGCCATAATAACGCTCCAATAAAATTTGTAAAAATTTTGTACCGCCAAAAGTGCTGGTAAGCCTGAGCTGATTGCCCCCGCTAAACATAACGGCATCGCAATTTCTAATCCGCTCAAGGTATTCTTCATTATTAGCCTCCGCTCTGTTGCGAATGTGCAGTACGCCAATATCCGTGCAGCCAATTTTTCCAAATGCATTCATATAATTATCTCCCACTTCATAAGGAATCATGCTAGCAGTAGTAACCACTTCAATGCGGCTGTTGATGCCTCCTGTTTCTTCCACAATGCGACGAAGTATTCCCAACTCAAAAAAGTTGAGGTTGTTTCTCATAATACCACCTGCCTCCAGATCTGTGCCTTTATCTTCAGCGCCACCAATGGCAAGTAGTTTTCCTTTTGCAAATTGCATTCAATACATTTTGTTGATAACGCAAATTTAAGGCAATTGGTATTTTATACCATTTTGTAAATTACTAACCAATGTTAATTACTAAAAAAATAATGAGGGGCTGTCAAAAGCAGTTCCCTGTTCGGCAGCAGCTCCTGCTGTACGCTATAGCCCTCGTTCCTCGGGCTGCCGCTCCCATCAGGCAGCCATTCAGCAGTATTAACCTTTATTTTCCGCAATGTCTCCTTGCATTGCTTTTTGCAGCATAGGCTAAGGGACATTGCGGTTCTTATTTTCCGCAATGTCTCCTTGCATAGCTTTTTGAAGCATTGGCTAAGGGACATTGCGGTTCTTATTTTCCGCAATGTCTCCTTGCATAGCTTTTTGCAGCATAAGCTAAGGGACATTGCGGTTCTTATTTTCCGCAATGTCTCCTTGCATAGCTTTTTGCAGCATAGGCTAAGGGACATTGCGGTTCTTTTCCATAATACCTTTTGTTAAGTCAATATCCCTAAGTTCCATAATATTAATGACAGGAAAAATACCTTGCTCACTTGTAAGATAAAAACTTTGCCCTTGATTTCTTTGCCCTTTTATTTTCCGCAATGTCTCCTTGCATAGCTTTTTGCAGCTTAGGCTAAGGGACATTGCGGTTCTTTTCCATAATACCTTTTGTTAAGTCAATATCCCTAAGTTCCATAAAATTAATGACAGGATAAATACCTTGCTCACCCGTAAGATAAAACTTTG
>JAFDXD010000040.1 GCA_018268135.1 Bacteroidota bacterium | reverse complement strand
TGCTGTAAATGCAGTAGCGCCCACCGTTACTACCAACGATCCCGTAAATGTATCGGCAGTAAGCGCTACCATTGGTGGCAATATCACCAGCGATGGCGGATCAATGGTTACTGAGTCGGGCGTTTGTTATAGCAAAACACCCGGCGTTACTATTGCAAACAATAAAACTCCCAACTACACCATCTCGGGCAATTTTAGTGTAACCATTGCAAATCTTGATTTATTAAGTACCTATTATTACAGGGCTTATGCCATCAATGATAAAGGCGTAGTACTGGGTGCAGAAAAATCTTTCTTTGTGCCGGTAAATGGTTACACGGCTTCTTCTCAGGTAGCGGCAGCTAACCTTACAGCATACTGGGCTTTTGAAAATGGGTACGTAGATAGTGTATCTAAAACAGCAGGAACAGCTAACCATGCTGCATCGCTAAGTTTTGTAAGCGGTATAATTGGGAAAGCAGTACAAGTAGCAAGCCCGGGTTATATTAATTCAAACATTACCAACACGGTT
This sequence comes from Bacteroidota bacterium, assembly GCA_018268135.1. Classification (GTDB taxonomy): domain Bacteria; phylum Bacteroidota; class Bacteroidia; order Chitinophagales; family Chitinophagaceae; genus Ferruginibacter. The sequence continues at coordinate 5,945 of JAFDXD010000040.1, read as the reverse complement.
GCCAACTTAGGTAGTTTTTCAATGGTATGCTGGATAATGCAGCCTGCAAGCTTAGCAGGCGGGCCTACTACTTATATTCCTTTTTCGTTAAACAAAGCAGGCTATTCGTGGGAGCAAACAAAGTTATTTATGCTCTTTAATAATGCAGACAATGCTACCAACTCTTATGGTAAAGTTTGTATGCAGGATCAGTGGTTTGACAAAGGGCAGGTATGGCCTAAAATGCTGGATGGCAAATGGCACCAAATGGCCATCACTTACGATAATGTTTCCGGCAATCTTAGAGTATTTATAGATGGTACACTTTTATCGCAAAGCACCTCTTCAACTTTTGCACCACAAGCAAATTTTGGCGGAGCCGATAGCTTTACGCTTGGTGGCCCCGATGATAATGCCAATACTGCCAATGGTTGGATGAATTCGCTTAGCGGTAATTTAGATGAATTTAAAATTTTCAACAAAGCGTTATCGGTTACTGAAGTACAATCTTTATATGCATTGCAGCTTCATGGCTTTTAATTTATTTAATAATTGATGCAGTTTTAAATCAATATTTGATTTCAAGTTTTTCTCTTAAAAGGCTGCCTGTTTTATCCGGCAGCCTTTATTTTTAAAACCAAAAATATTTTTACCAGGTAAATGTTTTTTTTACATCGCAAACATATAAATGAAATAACCAAGAGCTATGTAGCCTGCATATTTTTTGCATTTGCAATGATAATTACTGGCTGTAAAAAAAGTGGAAGCCCCACAGCTCCCAATCCTCCTTTACCTGCTTCATTTAGCTTTAATTCATTTCAATTAAATGGCAACTTTAATGGCTATAATTATAAAGGGGTAAATACGCTTCCGGTATTAAAAATATCTTTTCTTGCATCTGTAGATAAAAATTCTGTAGGCAGTAGTATTGCTCTAAAAAATAGTACGGGCACAAATGTGCCATTGAATATTACTTATCAAAATAGCGACAGCACTATTGTGGTAACTCCCGGCGCTGCTTTATCCTATTTATCTAAATATGTTTTTTCAATTAATACTTCTTTAAAATCTAAGCCTGGCGGCAACCTCTTATCCGGGCTGGATGTGAGCCTTTTCACTTCACTCGACTCGTCCCGAAAATTTTCTTCTTTATCTGATGATGCTTTGCTCGACCTGGTACAAAAGCAAACACTAAAGTATTTTACCGACCTTGCTCACCCCGTAAGCGGGTTGGCATTAGAAAGAAATACATCAGGGCAAACTGTTACCACCGGCGGTTCCGGCTTTGGCATTATGGCCCTGATAGCCGGTATCAACCGGGGCTTTATTAATAAGGCCGATGGCTTTGCACAAATACAAAAAGAAGTAGCTTTTTTAAAAAATACTGCACAAACTTTTCATGGCGCTTATCCGCATTGGCTCAATGGCAGCACAGGTGCCGTTATACCATTTAGTACAGATGATAATGGTGCAGACCTTGTAGAAACGAGCTACCTGGTACAAGGGTTATTATGTGCCCGTCAATATTTTAGCGGAGCAAGTGCCGAAGAAACTGCCCTGAGAGCAGATATCAATACTATCTGGAACAGGGTAGAGTGGAGCTGGTTTAGGCAAAACAATCAGAATGTATTGTATTGGCATTGGAGCCCCGATAAAGCCTGGAAAATGAATGTAAAAATACAAGGATGGAACGAAGCGATGATTACTTATATACTCGCCGCTTCTTCTACTGCTTACAGCGTGCCTAAAGATGTTTACACAGGAGGTTGGGCAGTGGGCCCTTCTTTTACCAATGGAAATACTTACTACGGGTACACATTGCCGTTAGGCCCGGCCTTAGGCGGCCCTCTTTTTTTTGAGCACTACTCTTTTTTAGGGGTAAATCCCTTTGGGCTTAAAGATACTTATGCCAATTATCAAACACAAGCCACCAACCATACCCTTATCAACTATAACTATTGCAAATCCAATCCTCAAAATTATTATGGCTACAGCGATTCTGTTTGGGGACTTACAGCAAGCGATGTGCCCAATGGTTATAATGCAAGCTCTCCTTCTAATGATGTGGGAGTAATTGCACCTACCGCAGCGCTTTCTTCTTTTCCTTACACAGCAAGCGAATCTATGAAAGCGCTTAAATTTTATTATTATGTGTTAGGCGATAAAATTTTTAAACAATATGGTTTTGTAGATGCTTTTAAATTAAGCGACCCCTGGTTTGCAGATTCTTACCTCGCCATTGATGAAGGGCCAATAGTAGTAATGATTGAAAACTACAGGAGCCAATTATTGTGGAACCTATTTACAAGTGTGCCCGAGGTAAAAGCCGGTATGAAGTCTCTTGGGTTTACAGCGCCCTATCTTTAAAAAATTAGCGTAACTATTTTACCTGTACCCGAAATAAAATTTTTTAAATTAGAACACTTTTTAAAAAAAAGAAATTAAAATATATCCAATGCATGTACTAAAAATAAAATGGTTGTTGATCTTAAGTTTGTGTGTATTGAATACTCATGCACAGCAGGCAGAGACGCTATCTAAGCAAAGTGGCAGAGTTTTAAAAGATCAACAATTATCAGACAGTGCATTGCTCGATAAAGTACAAAGGCAAACCTTCAAATATTTTTGGGATTTTTCTTCTCCCATATCCGGAATGGCCAGGGAGCGTAGCAACGAAGCTTTTAGCTATGGCAAAGAAGTGGTTACTACCGGCGGCACAGGTTTTGGAGTAATGGCCATCATTACAGCCACGCAGCGCCATTGGATTACAAGAGATACTGCTGCCAAATTTTTACTAAAGATGGTAAAGTTTTTAACCAAAGCACAATCCTATCATGGTGTATTTCCGCATTGGATGAATGGAGAAACGGGAGTAACAATACCGTTTAGCCGAAAAGATGATGGTGCAGACCTGGTAGAGACTTCTTTTTTATTTCAGGGATTGTTGTGTGCAAGACAATATTTTAATGATAACAACAAAACCGAAAACGAATTGCGTGGCCGCATCAATAGCTTGTGGAATGATATTGAATGGGATTGGTTTACTAGAGATGGAAGAGAAGTATTGTATTGGCATTGGAGCCCAAACAATGGCTGGGCAATGAATTTTCCGGTACGTGGGTTTAATGAATGCCTTATTATGTACATACTGGCAGCAAGCGCTACTCATTACCCGGTAAGCCCTGCAGTGTATCACCGAGGATGGGCACAAAGCAATTTTTTTAAAAACGGAAAAACATTTTACGGGTACAGCTTACCGTTAGGTTTCGATTATGGTGGCCCATTATTTTTTTCACAATATTCTTTCTTGGGGTTAGACCCTCATGGTTTAAAAGATCAGTATGCCGATTATTGGCAACAAAATACAAGCCATACCATGATAAATTATTCCTATTGTGTAGATAATCCAAAGCAGTTTAAAGGCTATGGCGCCAATTGCTGGGGGCTTACAGCAGGCGATACCTATGATGGCTACAATGCATACTCGCCTACCAACGATGAAGGTACCATTGCACCTACAGCCGCTCTTTCGGCATTTCCTTATGCACCTCAGCAATCTATGCAGGCTTTAAAATATTTTTACTACCAACTGGGCGATAAACTTTGGGGCCAATACGGTTTTGTAGATGGATTTAATCAAACCAAAAATTGGTATGCCAACTCATACCTGGCCATAGATGAAGGCCCCATTGTAGTAATGATAGAAAATTACAGAAGCGGATTACTCTGGAAATTATTTATGAGCTGCCCCGAAATACAAGGAGGATTAATAAAATTAGGCTTTAGCAGCCCTTATTTAAAATAAATTTTTTATACAAAAAATAAATAGGATGAGGTTACCGGCATTCCATCTTTCATCAGCATTAGTGGCGACGCTCCGTTCAGCATGGGTACTACTATGTATCTTTTTTTTAAGCTATCCCAATGCCCATGCCCAGCAGCAAACCTATTGCAACCCTATCAATGTTGACTATGGCTATACCCCTTTTGAAAGCTTTACTCAATGGGGCAAACACCGGGCCACAGCCGATCCCGTTATAGTAAATTACAAAGGCATTTTTTATTTATTCAGCACCAATCAATGGGGCTATTGGTACAGCAGCGATATGTTGCATTGGAAATTTAATGAGCGTAAATTTCTTCGCCCATGGAATCATACCAACGATGAGCTATGCGCCCCGGCAGTAGGCATTGTAGGCGATACTATGATTGTAATTGGAAGCACTTACACCAATAATTTTACTTTGTGGATGAGCACCAACCCAATGGCCAATGAATGGAAGCCATTGGTAGATTCATTTGAAATAGGCGGATGGGATCCGGCATTTTTTACAGATGATGATGGCAAATTGTATATGTATAATGGTAGCAGCAATAGTTATCCGCTATATGGCATTGAGCTTAACAGAAGTACTTTTAAACCAATAGGCACACGTACCCCCATGTACCTGCTGCAAAGCTGGCGCTATGGTTGGCAACGCTTTGGCGAAAATATGGATAACACTTTTCTCGACCCTTTTATAGAAGGTAGCTGGATGACAAAGCACCATGGCAAATATTATTTTCAATATGGCGCACCCGGCACCGAAATGAGCGGCTATGCTGATGGCGTAGTAGTTGGGGATAAACCATTATTTGACGGGGCAAACATTACTCCACAGTCAGATCCATTAAGTTTTAAACCCGGAGGCTTTTCTCGTGGGGCAGGCCACGGCTCTACCTTTCAGGATAATAACGGCAATTACTGGCATATTTCTACCAGCATCATTTGTGTAAAAAATACCTGGGAAAGGCGCATGGGTATTTGGCCCGCAGGGTTTGATAAGGATGATGTAATGTGGTGCAATACCGCTTTTGGCGATTATCCACGATACCTGCCTTCAGCCAATAAGCATAACCATGGCGGGCCCGGATGGATGTTGCTCAATTATAAAAAACCGGTGTTGGTATCTTCTACTTATGGCAGCTTTACTGCAAACAATGCAGTAGATGAAAGCATCAAAACGTATTGGAGTGCCGCCACAGCCAATAAAGGCGAATGGATACAAACTGACCTCGGCAATATTGCAACTGTAAATGCTATACAAATTAATTATGCAGACCAGGATGCTACTTTTATGGGAAAGCAAACCAATATTTACCATCAATATATTTTATTCTATTCTACAAACGGAAAAAATTGGAAAGTGCTGATTGATAAAAGCAATAATACTACAGACATTCCACATGATTATGTAGAACTGCAAAAACCCATACAGGCAAGGTATATAAAATTAGAAAACATTCACATGCCTACCGGCAAATTTGCCATAAGCGGCCTCAGGGTGTTTGGCAATGGCAATGGGCAATTACCAAATGCTGTACAGGATTTAATTATCTTACGAACGGAAAAGGATAAACGCAGCGCTTATATCAAATGGAGCACTGTAAACAATGCGTATGCTTACAATCTTTATTACGGCACATCGCCCGATAAATTATATACTAGTATTATGCTGTACGATTTAAATGAATATTGGCTTAAAACAATGGATAGTAAAAAAAATTATTATTTTACCATTGAGGCCATTAATGAAAATGGGGTAAGTATAAAACATCCTGTAATTAAAGTAGAATAAATTCATAAAAATAAATTCAATGAAAAAAAAGTGTATCCATTTTCTTTTTTGCTTTTTATTATTGCTATCATCAAAGCTAATAGCACAGCCATTTTCAGCAGATATTGCTGCATTTCAATTGCAGGATGCAGCTTCTTTTCCGCAAAAGAAAAGCATTCTTTTTATAGGCAGCTCATCGTTTACCAAATGGAAAGATGTACAAAATTACTTTCCCGGGTATCCCATTCTTAATCGTGGCTTTGGTGGGTCTTCTCTTCCTGATGTTATTCGGTATGCCGACAAAATTATTTTTCCTTATGAGCCAAAGCAAATTGTAATTTATTGCGGCGAAAATGATTTGGCTGCCTC
>JAFDXD010000003.1 GCA_018268135.1 Bacteroidota bacterium | reverse complement strand
TCTACTAATACTGGTGATAATATGGATATTTTACTCCATACCCTGCCTGATAATAGTGCGTCGAGGCAGAACTTAACTGTATTTATCAGCTTAGATGAAGGGCAAACCTGGCCTAGTAAAAAAACAGTTTTTCCCGGCCTGGCACAATATTCAAGCATTACAAGGCTTTCTGATAATACCATCGGTATGTATTATGAAATGGCAGACCCGGGTGCCCCTTTCGAAATGTATTTTGCAAGATTTAGTTTAAACTGGTTAGGCATCACAAGTTTTACAACCTTGCCTGTACACTTGGTAAACTTTAATGGGCTGCTTCACAACAATCAATCTGATTTGAGCTGGGTATCGCAATCTGAAACAAATTTTAAAGGCTACGAAATTGAAAGCTCGGCCGACGGAATTACTTTTAATAAAATTGGGTTCTTGCCTGCATCTAATAATGGCAAAACAAATTCTTATTCCTTTACAGATAAGTTTCCTGCTGCAGGCGCCAATTATTACAGGCTTAAAATGATTGATATTGATGGCAAAGCCACTTATTCTTCAATAGTAAAATTGTATGTAAATGGCATTTTAAATAGCCTGCTGGTTTCGCCAAACCCTGCTGTAGAAAGTACAACTATTAAACTAACCTCTGCTAAAGAAGCGGAAGCCAGCATCAGATTGATTGACAACGGGGGCAAAACAATTCTTATGCAAAAAAATAAAATATTTACCGGAATAAATAATCTGCAGTTAACAGGCCTTTCTAAATTCAGCCGGGGCATTTATACCCTACAAGTAATGGTTCAGGATGAGCTGATTACACAAAAATTAGTAATAGGTAACAGGTAGTTTTTCATGCATAGTAATCAATAGCTTCCTCTGCAAAGAGGAGGCTATTTGTGTTGCAATAAAGTGCTAAACACAATAATTGTTTAAATTTTTCGTCTTAATTGCTAATCAAAGTAGAATTTATTCTACAAACCATTATCCAAATAAAGACCAAAAACTATCCAATTAATGAAAAAGCTGTATTTTTTATTTTGCTTGACTATTGCTTATTGTTTTTCCTTTGCACAAGGCACTACCGGCTATAGCGGTACCGGCGGCAATATGGATGTAGTATATCACCGTATTAATTGGACCATTGATCCTACCGGCACGGCAAACCATATTGACGGCACAGTAGTAACCTACTTTAAAACCAGGCAGGCCAATGTATCCAACATTACTTTTGATTTAAATAGCAGCTCTTTTCCTGCAGCTAATGTTACGGTTAAATATCATGGTACTACCTGCACAATAACATGTGCATCAAATATTCTTTCTATTACTTTGCCTTCTACCATCGTTACAACCAATACGCTTGATTCTGTAACCATTACTTACTCAGGAGAATCACCTGGGGTAAATGGCGCAGCACAGGGCTATCAGAGTGCCGGATCAGGTGCTGATGAATACACCGGCTCACTCTCAGAATCTTACGAAGACCGCGACTGGTGGCCCTGCAAAGCAGATATGCAGGATAAAATAGACGCTATGGATATCTTTGTAACTGTGCCATGGAAACCAGCCTCCTTAAATAAAGATACTTTTTGGGTAGCAACTAATGGTGTATTAGTTGATTCGGCCATTACCGGCACATCAAGAACCTTTCATTATAAAACTCAGTATCCTATAGCTTCTTACCTTGTATGTCTTTCTGTAGGAAAATTTAATCGTTACTATAGAAGTGTGAATGTAAATGGCACAAATGTACCGGTGCAATATTATCTTTTAAGAAATACAGCCAACCAGGCTACAAAAGTGGCTTTAATGGATAACATAAATTTAGCACTTGTAGCATTTAGCAATAAGTTTGGCGATTACCCTTTTAAGTTAGAAAAACATGGATTTTATGACGGGCTGCAGGGAGCCGGCGGAATGGAACATCAAACATTTTCAGGCATTGCAAGCAATCAATATGATACAAAAACACTTGCACATGAGTTGATGCATCAATGGTTTGGCGATAATGTAAGCTTTGCTACATGGAACGACCTTTGGCTTGCGGAAGGTTTTGCAAGATATAGCGAATCTTTAGTAGGAGAATTAGTGCCAAGCCTTGGGGTAGATCCGGTTTCAACTTTAAATGGTTTTAAGACTTCTGCTTTAAATCTTAGTACTGCAAGTACCTACATCCCGAATGCCTATATTAAAAATTCTAACAAGATTTGGAATTCAAGTTATGGCAGTACTGTATATGAAAGAGGTTGCATGGTTGTTTCAATGTTAAGGGCGCTATGTGGCGACAATATATTTTTTAATACGCTTAAAAGTTATCAAACAAATTTAGCAGGCAAATCTGCAACTACAGATACGCTTAATAATTATTTTAATCGGGCCCTGGGTGTAGATATTAAACCATTTTTTGATGATTTTGTAAAAGGTACCGGCAACCCGGATTATAGCATATTATGGCAAGCATACGGAGTAGGCAAGAAGCAATTGGCCATAAGTGTAAACCAGACAAAAAACCCTTCAAACAGCCCGGTTTCATATTTTCATACCCCCATTGTATTGCATGTAAAAGGAGCCCTACCGGCAAATGATACTACCATTGTAATTTACGATAAAGGTGGCGGTATAATGACAACGGCTGGCAATGGCATTGGCCCAGATATAGGTGGCAACCTGTTATCTTATAATTTATCTTTTGTAGCCACATCTGTTGCATTTGACGATAAAAGCCAAATTCTTGCTACCGGATCTACAACAAAATCTACCACCCTCGATTTAAAATTGATTGATTTTACTGTAAAGCAATTGCCGGCATACAATGATGCTGTACTAACTATGGATGCCAATTCAACTAATGCTGATGTAATCATTGAAAGGTCGGCAGATGGTATTCATTTTACCAGCCTTGGTATTATGCAGTTAGTACCCGGCACTGCTAATCCTTTACAATATTCTTTTAAAGATGCAGCTCCCTTAAAGGATGTAAACTATTACAGGGCAAAGTATAAGGCAGTTACAGGACAGTTATCCTATTCGCAAATCATAAAAATTGCAGGAAGTTTTAAGGCAAATTTTGAAATCATCAATAATCCTGCAAAAGACAATTTAATTATCAGAAGTAATGCTGTAGCGCTCAATGCTGCTTATCATATTGGTATTTATGATGCTGCCGGCAAATTGGTTGCACAGTCAAAAGTATTGCTGTCGGGTAGCCAGGGCAATGTAAATATTAAAAACCTTGCAGATGGATTGTATATGATGAGCATTACTTCTGCTGAGGGCAATACCGAATCTTTAAAGTTTATTAAACAATAATATTTGTATAATCCGTACCTGTTTAAACCTATCAAACCTGTATTTATGAAAAAGTATTTACTATGCATATTGATGCTTGCAATTACCGGCGGGTATCTACATGC
>JAFDXD010000039.1 GCA_018268135.1 Bacteroidota bacterium | reverse complement strand
CTCATTATTATGCTTCGCAAACTGATGTAAATGGTTGTGAAAGTATTAATCGTTTAGACGTTACCGTTACTATCAATAACCCGGCAGCGCCTACCGGGTCTGGTACACAGTCTTTTTGCTTTATAGATGGCAAAAAAGTATCAGACCTATCGGTAACAGGCGACCTCGGAAGCAGCATTACCTGGTACAATGCCGCAACCGGCGGCTCTGTAGTACCTGCCTCTACCCTGCTGGTAGATAATACTCATTATTTTGCTTCTCAAACTGTAGGAGGATGTGAGGGTACAGCAAGGCTGGATGTATTGGTAAATGTGAGCAATCCGGCAGCGCCCACCGGCAGCGCTACTCAATTTTTCTGCTCAGATGCTTCCCATACGGTTGCAGACTTAACCGCAACCGGTACCACTATACAATGGTATGCTACCTCTACCGGCGGCTCTCCATTATCAGGAAGCACAGTTTTGGTAAATGGCAACAGTTATTATGCCTCTCAAATAGTTGCCGGATGCGAAAGCGCATCAAGATTACAGGTAACTGTTACCATCAATCAGGCAGTAAGCATTACTACACAGCCCAATCCATTACAAACTAAATGCTCCTCTTTTCCTGTAAGCTTTACTGTAGTTGCCAGTGGCGATATTGGAGGATATCAATGGTATAAAGATGGCAATCCTATTGCCGGCGCTACATCTGCTACCTATAGCATTGCCTCGGTAGCCGTAAGCGATGCAGGCATCTATACCGTACATATTACCGGCGTAGGCGCTTGTGCTGCAGGCATTACAAGCAACAATGCACAGCTAATAGTAAATGAAGATATTATAATAAATACCCAACCGGTAGCCTCACAAAATCTTTGTGAAAACAGTACTGCTACCATTTCTGTAGTAGCCAGCGGCACCGGGCTCACTTACCAGTGGAGAAAAAATGGTTCTGTTATTTCTGATGGCGGTACCATTTCGGGAACCCAAACAGCTACGCTTCAAATAACCAATTTAACAGCAGCAGATGCCGGAAACTATGATGTAATCATCAATTCAGTATCGGGTGCCTGTGTACAGAAATTTTCAAACGTTTCGGCTTTAACTGTAAAACCATTGCCTGTTGGCACTGCCACTGTAACGCCGGCATCACAAATAATTTGCTCTAACACTGCCCCAAGTATTGCACTTAGTAGCAGCTTATCGGGCACTACTTATAGCTGGACTGTAGTACAATCTGGTGTAACCGGCGCCAGCAATGGCTCGGGCAACCCCATAGCACAGGTACTTACCGCCACAGGTACGGTGGCAGGTACTGCTGCTTATACCATTACGCCTACTGCCAATGGCTGCGATGGCGCTGTAATACCGGTTACCATTACGGTAAACCCGATTGCTTCAGCTACTGCCACACCGGCATCTCAACCGATATGCTCTGGTAGCAATATAAGTACGATAGCATTAACCGGCACAGTAAGTGGTACTACCTTTAACTGGACGAGAGACAATCTTGCCGTAACCGGGATAGCCGCCAGCGGTACAGGAGATATTAGTGGTTCACTTACCAATAGCACTCCAAATCCAATAGTAGTTACATTTACCATTACACCTACGGCAAATAGCTGTGCAGGCACCCCTACTACGGCTACCGTAACGGTAAATCCAACTCCTTTACTAAGCACTACTCTTACACCAGCAGGCATTTGTAATAATGCAACATTTAATTATGTGCCTGCAAGTGCTACTACAGGAGCTACATTTAGCTGGACAAGAGCTGCCGTAGCAGGTATCAGCAATGCTGCCGTAATAACACCTGTGGCAGGCAGCATTAGTGAAGCACTTAATAATACTACCAGTGCACCTATCAATGTAATTTATGTATATACAATCAGCGCCAATGGATGTACCAATTCACAAAATGTAGTGGTAAGTGTAAATCCAACAGCTACTGTTACTGCCATTGCTAATCAGTTAATCTGTTCAGAAGATGTATTTAGCACTGTTACAGTATCCGGCCCGGTAAGTGGTGCTACTTACAACTGGTCGTGGACGGCAACCGGCTCTGTTACTACTACATTACCAACCAGTGGAACAGGCAACATTGCATCTACCACTATAAAAAACAATACCAATATTGATGTGGACCTTAACTTTACTGTTACTCCTATCATTAATGGATGTAGTGGAACCCCATCTACTTTTAAAATAACGGTAAAAGCAAAACCAACCATTTCGGTTTCTCCTGTTAGTCAGAATGTTTGCTATACCACCTCTTCTAATATTACACCCATTTCTATTACTAATCCTAACAATGTAGCGGGTACTACATTTAGCTGGACAAGAGATAATCCGGCAGGGCTAAGTACCACATTGCCTACCAACGGTACCGGAAATGTGCCTGCAGTAATAATGACAAATACCGGTGCTTCTACCATTACTGTAAACTTTACCCTTACAGCCACTAAAAACGGCTGTAGCAGTACTACTACTGCTAGTGTAACCCTTTATTCGCAATTGCAGGCATCTGTGGTAACAGATAATCAAACAGTTTGCATACTTGCAAATCCTGCAGCACTAAATGGAACCACAGCAACCGGGGGAAAAGGCACCTATAATTACAAATGGCAAAGTAGTACAGATGGTATTAACTTTACTGATATTGCTGGCGCTGGCACTACGGGGCTTACTTACCAGCCACCCACTACCGGATTATTTACCAATAACACATATTATCGGTTAAAAATTACAGATGATTGTGTTACTATATTTAGTAATTCAGTGTACATAGAAGTAGTTTCAAATGTTGGATTTACTTTTGATCTTAATAGTAATTTACCTAATGGTAATAATCCGGTATGTGCTGGAACTATTTTTACACCAGATATAAGTTCATTTCATTTTGCCAACTCTGCAGTTAGATATACCTGGTCGGCAGATCCGGCATATATTAGTCCTGTAACCGGAGGGCCGGTTGGTACAACAAGTGGTGTTCAACTCTTTATCTTCCGTACTTCTTCTGCTAATATTGGGCCGCTAACCACCGCCAATAATACAAATGCACCGGTTACTACCACTATTAGTATAACTCCTAGTGTATATCACTACGATAATCCACCAACACTTGGTTCTTATATTTGCAGTGTTTCGCCACAATTTATTTCGGTTACCATTAATCCCACACCAACTGTTAATGCTACTTCAGATAAAGTAGTTTGTAGTGGAGATAATGTTCCTGCAACCGTATTTACAGGAAATGTAACTGCATCAGGTATATCTTATTCATGGACAAGAACAGCAGGAAATATTGGACTTGCACCTACTTCAGGCACCAATAGTGTTCCTACATTTACTGCAACTAATGCAACAACAGCACCTATTACAGTAACATTTACAGTTACTCCTAATTTTACAAACGGCGGTACTACTTGTACAGGTGTTTCAAAAACATTTACTATTACTGTAAACCCAACGCCGGTATTAGATGCTGTTTCAAATCAAACGGTATGTAATGGCAGCCCTACAACTGCAGTTAATTTTAATGCCAATACCACACCCGCTGGTAATAATACCTTTAGTTGGACAAACAATACCCCTTCTATTGGCCTTGCTGCAAGCGGTACGGGTAATATTCCTTCCTTTTCAGCTATCAATAATGGCACTACACCTGTAACTGCAACTATTACAGTTACGCCATCTTATAATAGTGTAACTAATTGCCCCGGCACTGCCAAACAATTTACCATTACTGTAAACCCAACCCCAACTGCCACTATCAGTGCAGTTGCATCTACGGTTTGCTACAATACCGCTACCAGTATTAACTTTAATGGCACAGCCAATACTACGTTGATTTACACAGTAAATGGCGGCCCTAACCAAACTATTAATTTAAATGCTTCCGGAACGACAAGTATTGCCACAGGCAACCTGACAACTGCTACCACATATACATTGGTAAGCATTGCATTTCAATCGGCGCCCGGTTGTAGCACAAATATTAGCGGACAGTCAGTAACGGTAAATGTAAACCCG
>JAFDXD010000038.1 GCA_018268135.1 Bacteroidota bacterium | reverse complement strand
TTTATTGCATCTGTTCCCAAACTGCACATTTGAAGTTTATTAATTTTTCCGCCTTTGTTATAGTAAACAATTAGGGTACCATATTTTGTCTGATACGCATCCCAACCAGCATCTTTAATTTTTGGGTTTCCCAAAATACCAAAGAGCCCTGACCTTGAAGCGCCCATAAGCTGAGGCTCCATTTTACCCCTGTAATTATCTCTTATTTCAATATAATTTCTATCGGTATAAAAATAAACGCCCTTGTCTTTGATAAAAATGCCTGCACAGGCTGTACTATCTGTTCTTTTTACCTCTTCAGTATAACAGGGAAAAACTGCTTTTATTTCGCCGGGAGTAAAACGTGGATACACTTTATTAACATTACCCTCCAGCAGGTCTACATCCATTACGGGGCAATGGGCAGTAACTTTTAATTGAGCAAATGTGGGGCAGCTTAAAAGTAAAGCTGCTATGAATATAAAGGCTTTCATACTAAAGAATATTTAAGGATAATAAATGCTTATTTTATTATCCTGCAAATATGAAGCCGCAATTTATTTTCAGGTTTATGTATTTTATTATCAAACCTTTATTCCTATTAGTTTTTTTTACATTTTGTATTGATACAAAAAGTAACAAAAAGATGAAGGCTGCATAAAAAAAGCTAAAAATTTGAATGTGCTATTACTACCTAATCCTATTTATTTATGTATTTCACTTGTAAAATGAAACTCAATATCCGGATTGTTGTTGCGTTCGGTATTTAAAAACCATTCGCTCTGAGCCAGATATACCAGGTGCCCATCTTTATCTTCTGCAATGTTGGCCTGCTTATATTTTACAAAATCATCCAATTTTTTTGCATCAGTACTGGTAAGCCAGCAGGCTTTATAAAATGGAAGGCTATTCATCTGTACCGATGCGCCATACTCTTGCAATAGCCGGTATTGTATTACTTCAAATTGCAACTCACCTACACAACCAATAATTTTTTTGTTGCCGCCAAATTGTGTAAATAACTGTGCTACTCCTTCATCTGTTAGTTGCATCAACCCTTTCTCAAGCTGTTTAGTTTTTAAGGGATCTTTATTAATAACCTCTTTAAATATTTCAGGCGAAAAACTTGGTATGCCTGTAAAATAAAAATCTTCGCCTTCGGTTAATGTATCTCCAATTTTAAAATTACCTGTATCAAACAACCCTACTACATCACCGGGGTATGCCTCTTCTATCACATCTTTTTGCCTGGCCAAAAAACTATAGGGATTGCTAAAACGCACATCCTTACTGCTTCTTACGTGATGATAATAGGTATTGCGTGCAAACCTTCCACTGCATACTCTTAAAAATGCAATCCTGTCTCTATGGCGGGGATCGAGATTAGCATGAATTTTAAAAACAAAGCCGCTAAAGCTATCCTCTGCAGGTGCTATCTCTCTTACCGTAGTTTGCCTTGGCCTTGGCGTAGGTGCTATTCTAATAAACGTATCGAGCATTTCTTTTACTCCAAAATTATTAACGGCACTCCCAAAAAATACAGGAGCAGTTTTGCCGGATAAATAATCCTCTACCTTCAAATCTCCATACACTCCATCAATCAATTCTACATCTTCTCTCAAAATATTGGCATCATTTTTACCAACCTTTGCATCCAGCAATTCATTTTCAAGGTCATTAATTTCTATAGCCTGATCTACTTCTGCCTTAGTGCCGGCAGTAAAAAGTACTAAGCTCTTTTGTGATAAATCATACACTCCTTTAAATTCTTTTCCACTATTGATTGGAATAGTCATGGGGTGTAATTGAATTTTTAATTCTTTTTCAATTTCTTCCAGCAGGTCAAACCTGTTTTTTCCGTCCCTATCCATTTTATTGATAAAAACTATAACCGGAGTATTACGCATTGCAATTACCTCCATCAGTCGCCTTGTTTGGTCTTCTACCCCATTTACACTGTCTATTACCAATACTACACTATCCACAGCCGTAAGGGTACGATAAGTATCTTCTGCAAAGTCTTTATGGCCCGGCGTATCCAGCAGGTTAATTAAATGATTTTTGTACTCAAATGTCATTACCGAAGTAGCCACACTAATACCTCTTTGCCTCTCAATTTCCATAAAATCGCTGGTGGCGTGTTTTTTAATTTTATTGCTTTTTACCGCTCCAGCCGTTTGAATAGCACCCCCAAATAGCAAAAACTTTTCGGTAAGGGTAGTTTTACCGGCATCGGGGTGACTAATGATAGCGAAGGTTTTACGCTTGTTTATTTCGTTGATATACTTCATAAAGGCCGCAAAGATAGGAAAGGTTTGGGAGGGTATAAACCTTTTTAAAAGAGATGGGATTTACCAACAAATTAAAAAAAATATCCACAAAAAAAGAAAGTAATTAATAATGTGTGTATTTTACACATTAAATTGATTGCTTCATGAAAAAAAATATACTACTCCTGGTAAGTTGTTTTTTGTGCTTTCCCCTGTTTGCCCAGCGTCTTCTTAGCTGGTCTCCTGAGTTTCCTTTAGATAATTCAAATCTTACCTTTACGGTAGATTGCAACAAGGGCAATAAAGGATTATTAAATTATGAAAGCGGCAACTCTGCAAACATTTATGTACATATTGGGGTTATTACCAATTTGAGTACAAGCCCTACAGATTGGAGATATACAAAATTTACATGGGGTGTGGCAGACCCGCTTGCCCATGCTACCCCATTAGGCAATAATAAATATTCTTATACCATCAATAATCCCCGAACGTTTTTTGGGGTGCCTGCCAGCGAAACCATCAAAAAAGTTACCTGTATTTTTCGCAATGCGGATGGCTCTTTAAAACAAGTAAACTCAGATGGCAGCGATATGTATATACCGGTATATGCAGCAGGCCAATACGCTGTAAGGCTTAATCTGCCTCCCTTTGAGCCAAGGTATATACCTTGGTTAGAGCCTATAACAGTATCAGTTGGTGGCACTGTGCCGGTAACCGGCGTAGCTTCTGCAAGTTCCAATCTTTCTTTAAATATCAATGGTACTTCTTTTGCAACGATTACAGGCGATACTACTCTTTCGGGCAATGCACTCATCACGGCATCCTGCGATGAACAAATAAGAATTGCCGGAGTAAATGGGGCGTTAACTGCGGGTGATACTGCTGCATTTTTTGTAAACCCTGTTACCAATATAGCGGCATTGCCAGCAGGTGTACAGGAAGGCATTAATTACTCCGCAGATAATACTTCTGCTACCCTGGTTTTATTTGCTCCCGGCAAAAATAATGTTACCGTAATTGGAGATTTTTCAAACTGGCTGCCTTTATGTGCCAATCAGATGAACAAAACACCCGATGGAAATTATTTTTGGATAAAAATAAACAACCTTACCCCCGGCACAGAATACGGGTATCAATACCTGGTTGATAATACCATAAAAATAGCTGACCCCTATTCGCAAAAAATTTTGGATCCCAATAACGACCAATATATAAATGCCACTACTTATCCCAACCTAAAACCTTACCCAACGGGGCTTACAACGGGCATGGTAAGTGTGTTGCAATCGGCAGAGCCAACCTATAATTGGCAAGCCACTAACTATCAAAAGCCTGATAAAAAGAACCTGATGATTTATGAGTTGCTGGTAAGAGATTTTACCACACAGCATAGTTACCAGGCATTGATAGATTCATTTCAATATTTTAAAAACCTGGGTATTAATGCCATTGAATTAATGCCCGTAAACGAATTTACCGGTAACGAAAGCTGGGGCTACAATCCCATATTTTATTTTGCTCCTGATAAATATTATGGCACCAAAAACAAGCTAAAAGAATTTATAGATAAATGTCATCAAAATAATATGGCAGTAATATTAGATGTAGTGTACAACCATTGCGATAATGAAGCTCCCGAAGCCAAACTATATTGGGATGCTGCCAACAACAGGCCTGCGGCTAACAACCCCTGGCTCAATGTAACAGCGCCACATCCTTATAGCGTGTTTAATGATTTTAATCACACATCGCCGGCTACGCAATACCTGGTAGAGCGTTCTCTTAAGTTTTGGCTTGATGAATACAAAGTTGATGGTTTTAGATTTGACCTTGCAAAAGGGTTTACACAAACAGTTAGCAATACCACTACCATAGAAAATTATGATGCTTCACGGGTAGCCAACCTGGAAAGATACTATGACAGTACCGTCAGCAAACACCCGGATGCGTACATGATACTTGAGTTTTTAGGCACCCTTCCCTGCCAGGAAGAACAGGAATATGCAACGCATGGCTTTATGCTTTGGGGCAATAACAATATCATTTACAATCAGCTCACCATGGGCTATACAGACAATTCTGATATTTCACCAATTGTGTACAACAGCCCCAAAAAAGGATATAGTAACCCTGCAGAAGTTGGCTATATGGAAAGCCATGATGAGGAAAGAACCATGTATAAAAATCATTTGTATGGCAATAGTAATGGCAGTTACAATGTAAAGAACCTTGCCACTGCATTGCGGCAGGAAGAAGCAGCTTCTACTGTATTTTTTACTGTGCCGGGTCCAAAAATGATATGGCAGTTTGAAGAAAGAGGATATGACACTTCCATCAACTATGGTGGCAGTAATGTAGCCAGTAAACCTGCCCATTGGGAGTATATGCAAGACCCGAATCGAAAACACTTATACGACACTTACAATAGCATTATGCAATTCAGGCTAAGCAACCCGGCCATATTTAACAGCACTTCTTTTACTTACGATTTTGCAAGTGGCAATCTTTTCAAAATATTTCAAATAGCAGACCCGGCAGCCAATGGCAAAAAAGTAACCGTAGTGGCTAATCTGGATGTAACTGCTCAAACAAAACAAGTAACTTTTCAATCTTCCGGCGACTGGACAAATTATATAAGTAATGGCACAGGTAGCGG
>JAFDXD010000037.1 GCA_018268135.1 Bacteroidota bacterium | reverse complement strand
GGCGGTAACTTTTAAATTATTGAAGTAACACCTGCGGCGGCGAAAGATTAGCTTTTGTACTGCTAACGCCGCAATGTCCCTTAGCCAAAACACAAAAGCTCTAAAAGGAGACATTGCGGAAAAAAAGAGTGATCCTACGGAACACTTGCGCCAGTGGGGTTTCATACATTTCTAAACCTGTACCGTCCGCCCACTCTGCACTTGCCAAAGAACTATAACTACCCAGCTTATGTTATTTTTAATTTACTTCTTTTTTGTAACCCTAATGTTTATAAGCTTTTGAAAAAATTGCCAACACGTTTGGTACATGACCATCTTATGTACTGCACTTTAGAGAAAAAAATCCTTCAAATTCATGGCGCACACAACGAAGGCAAAGTTAATTTTTCATTTGAGTAAATTGGTCAATATCTTTTTTTCGTTGAGAAAATATTGAAACATAAAGAATTATCCCAGGTAATAAAGTCAAAGGAATCGTTTTAGGATTTGTGTATATCTGGAGAACTATTACACCTATCAACATTATTGTTAATACAATAATGAAGTATGTACCCTTTTTTGTAGCAAATAAATTTGGCATAATAGTAATCTTATTCTCCTCAGAATTAATACTATTTAATTTATTTATTTTTGAAACAAAACTATTAATAATATTATTTTCAGGTTTTTGTTTTAAAAAAGTGAAAGTAACTTTCTTTCTGCCATTTTTAAAAATCAAGCTTAAAACACAACTATCATCATTAGAGGATTCGCCTACCTTATACGATTTAATTTGACTGTAATAATATTTATGTTCCTTTTCTAATACTTCAGATTTATTTTTAAAAATTTGAATACCAAAAAAATCTTCATCTAAAAAAACTATTGCTTTTCTTTTAAATATTTTTTTCCACTGGCTACTAAATATTAATGGGCCAACAAAAAAGCAAGTAAACCCTATCCAGCCAAGTATAGAATAATGATAATTTATTGCGAGCAAAACAGTCGCATATAAACCAGTTAATGAGAATATTAAAAAGCTAATAAAAGCACTTAAAGAAAAAAAAATATTTGTATTAATAATTTTACCTGACTTCATATCTAATTTTAAAAAATTTTTGCCCTTAGTGTTCCCAAAACTTACAAACCGCCCCCGTCTGGGCTTCAAGACCAACGGGCACCACAACCTTTGAACCAGTACATTTAAAAGCTCTCCACTTTACAATACCAATCTTCATAAAATTATATTATTTAGTTCATTCAAATAAATTAGCTTTTGTACTGCTAACGCCGCAATGTCCCTTAGCCAAAACACAAAAGCTCTAAAAGGAGACATTGCGGAAAAAATTTTTTAGCATGGCTTTATCAGTTTATTAACCCAGGCACAGATACGCCAACGCTACTTTGCATGGCTGCATATCTGCGCCAGTGGGGGGTAGAATTGGTTGGTGAGGGCAACAACCGCTAAAAAAATGGAATTTTATGACAAGTTACAGCATTGCAATTTTTGGCTAATGCCTGTACAACTGCCGAGGCGCTGAGGGATAGAAGCGGAAAGCCCACAGCCACGGCCTAAGCCGTGGCGAGGACTTGTAGCGAATAGCCCTTACCAATGTTGATAGTAGCTAAAATGCCGGTAGCGCCTTATTTTCTTACACTTTGTTTTTGCAAAGCAAGGGTAATTTGTTAATTTACTCTTTAAAGAACTCTTTTATAAACCAACTGCATTAAATATGAAAATAGAAGAAATAAAAGTGATGAGAGGCCCCAACTACTGGAGTGTACGGCGGCCCAAGCTTATACAAATGAAGCTAAACCTGGAAGAAATGGAGGAGCGCCCTACTAATACCATCCCGGGTTTTAAAGACAGGCTGGATGCATTGATGCCCTCGCTATATGAGCATCGCTGTAGCGAAGGCCATGCTGGTGGTTTTTATGAAAGAGTAACCGAAGGTACCTGGATGGGGCATGTAATAGAGCATATTGCCTTAGAGCTGCAAACGCTTGCCGGCATGGATACCGGCTTTGGGCGCACCCGTGGCACCGGAGTAAAGGGCGAATATTATGTATGCTTTAGCTATATTGAAGAAGATGCTGGGGTGTATGCAGCAAAGGCGGCTGTTCGCATAGCCATGGCCGTTACCGATGGTAAACCTTACAACCTGGAAGAAGATATAATGCGGCTGAGAGAAATAAGAGAAGATACCAGGCTTGGACCCAGCACCGGTTGCATAGTAGATGAGGCCGCCAAAAGAGGCATTCCTTATATCAGGCTCAATAAACACTCGCTGGTACAATTGGGCTATGGTGTGCACCAAAAAAGAATACGAGCCACCATTGCAAGCACCACCGGAAACATTGCCGTAGATATTGCCTGCGATAAAGAAGAAACCAAAAACTTATTAGAAGCTGCCGAAATACCGGTACCAAGTGGTACGGTTATCCGTACTGAAGAAGGGCTAAAAGATGCCATAGAAAAATATGGATACCCATTGGTGATAAAACCAATAGATGGCAACCATGGCAAAGGCAATACCACCAACATTACTACCTGGCAGCAGGCTCTCACTGCTTTTCAGGCTGCAAAAGAATATGGGCGTAGCGTTATTATTGAAAAATATATTACCGGCTTTGATTTTAGGATACTGGTAATTAATTACAAATTTATTTGTGCTGCATTGCGTACACCCGCTGCCGTTACCGGCGATGGAATACATACCATTCAGTATTTGATAGACCAAACCAACAAAGACCCCCGGAGGGGATATGGGCATGAAAAAGTACTGACCCAAATAACCATTGATGGCTTTACGCAAAAAATGCTGGACGAAAAAAATTATACATTAGAAACCATACCTGCTAAAGGCGAGCTGGTATTGCTAAAGCCTACAGCCAACTTATCTACCGGCGGTACTTCTACCGATGTAACAGAAGAAGTACACCCTGCCAATATTTTTATGTGTGAGCGTATTGCAAAAATTATTGGCCTTGATATTTGCGGTATAGATATTATGGCTACTGACCTTAGAACTCCGGTATCAGAAAATGGAGGAGCCATACTGGAAGTAAATGCTGCGCCGGGTTTTAGAATGCACATAGAGCCTAGTGAAGGGCTTCCTCGAAACGTGGCAGAGCCGGTAGTAGATATGCTTTTTCCGAAAAACAGTGCAGGCCGAATTCCTATTATTGCCGTAACGGGTACCAATGGCAAAACCACCACTACCAGGCTCACGGCGCATATTGCAAAAATTGCAGGCAAAAAAGTAGGCTACACCACCAGCGATGGAGTATATATTCAAAATCAATTAATGATGAAGGGTGATTGTACCGGGCCTATTAGTTCGCAATTTGTACTTAAAGACCCTACGGTAGATTTTGCAGTGCTGGAGTGTGCAAGAGGTGGTATATTAAAAAATGGGCTGGCTTTTCAAAATTGTGATGTAGCAATTGTAACCAATGTAGCGGCAGACCACATGGGGCTTAATGGCATCAACACGCTTGAACAAATGGCCAAAGTAAAAGCAGTAGTGCCCGAAACGGTATTTTCTCATGGCTATGCTGTGCTGAATGCTGATGATGATTTGGTGTACGAAATGAAAAACAACCTTAACTGTAATATTGCTCTCTTTAGTATGGATGAGCACAATGAGCGCATACAACAACATAGCAAAAAAGGCGGGCTTAGCGCTGTATTTGAAAATAATTTTATTACCATACTAAAAGGTACCTGGAAAATAAGAGTGATGAATGTAAAAGACATTCCTCTCACCTTTGAGGGCAAGGCCTTACACAATATTGCCAACTGCCTTCCGGCCGTATTGGCTTCTTATTTGTACCGGGATATTAATATTGATGATATCCGCTCTGCATTAGCATCTTTTATGCCTTCCTCTACTCAAACACCGGGCAGGCTCAATTTTTTTCATTTTAAAAACATTACCTTCTTAGCAGATTTTGCACATAACCCGCATGGGTTAAAATTATTGTGCGACTTTGTGAGCAAACTGGATTATCCTAAAAAGGTAGGTGTAATAAGTGGCACCGGGGATAGAAGAGATGAGGACATAAGGGAGCTGGGAGAAATATCTGCTAAATATTTTGATGAAATCATTATTCGCTGCGATAAAAATTTAAGGGGCCGCAATGCAGATGAAATTATTAATCTTTTAAAAGAAGGTATTCATATTAGCAACCCACAGGTGCCTACCATGGTAATTGCCAATGAAAATGAAGCGCTTGAATATATTTATGCCCATCAGCAACCGGGGGCTTTGTACACCATTATGTGCGATGTGGTGGCCGGCGCTTTGGATAAAATAAAAGAGCTAAAAGAAAGGGAAGCAACAAGTTAAAATGAGCAGGCAACCAAACTTCAAAAAGATTTGGTACATTTTACTTCTACCCCTATTTTTGCACTCCCAAATTAAAAATGAGGGAAAATGATTGGGTTATGGTGTAATGGTAGCACAACAGATTTTGATTCTGTTTGTCTAGGTTCGAATCCTGGTAACCCAACTCTTAAAGCAGGAAAGTATTTCCTGCTTTTTTTATGCACTTGGTTTTTGCTGCACATACGGCAACAGGTGATTTTGCAAAAAAACACTACCCGTTTATAATATTCTCCATCATAAAAAACCGGCTTCGTTAAATTTTATTGTATATTTATTTTGTGTAAAAAATACACAATTCACAAAACGATTGCTCATGTCAACAAATTTTAACGGCACAAAGCCTACGCTCAGTATTTCTCAAATCGTCAATATGAGTGTAGGTTTTTTTGGTATTCAGTTTGGCTGGGATTTGCAGCGGGCTAATATGGGCCGCATTTACGAAAGCTTAGGCGCTAATCCCGACCAGGTTCCATTATTATTTTTAGCTGCACCTCTTACGGGTTTATTAATTCAGCCCATCATTGGTTATTTGAGCGATCATACCTGGCATCCTACTTTTGGAAGAAGGCGCCCTTACTTTATGATTGGCGCCATCATGAGTTCTATTGCCCTTATTCTTATGCCTTCCAGCAGCACCCTCTTTATAGCTGCGGGTTTGCTATGGATAATGGATGTATTTGGCAACGTAGCCATGGAGCCATTTAGAGCATTTGTAACAGATAAGCTTGACGACTCGCAGGTAAACCGTGGTTTTATTATGCAAAGTTTTATGATAGGCCTTGGTGGAAGTATTGCTTCTGCCCTGCCCTGGATATTTAAAAATATTTTTGGCAAAGAAAATACAGCTACTCTTGGCAACATTGCTGAAAATGTACGGTGGTCATTTTACCTGGGTGCTTTCTTTTTTCTTGCATCAGTAGTGTATACCGTACTCACTTCTAAAGAGTACCCTCCATCGGAAGAAGACCTTAGCAATATGAAAGCTGAGAATAATGCAATGCCAAATATATTTAAAGAAATAAAAGATGCCCTGGTAAATATGCCTTCCCGTATGCGAATTGTATCACTCATACAATTTTTTACCTGGCCGGGTTTGTTTTTAATGTGGTTTTATTATACTACTGCAGTAGGCATTAATGTGTTTGGGGGTAAAGACTCTGCCGACCCTGTATTTGCACAGGGTGCAGACTTTGGCAGCCTTACTTTATCTTTTTACAGTGTAGTAACATTTGTATTTGCATTGGTGTTACCAAAAATAGCGGATACACTTGGCCGTAAGCTTACGCATAGCCTTTGTTTGCTTTGTGGTGCATTGGGAATGATAAGCGTAGGCTGGGTGCATGATAAAAACCTTCTTTTTGTTTCGATGACGGGTGTTGGTATTGCCTGGGCAAGCATCCTCTCTATGCCTTATGCCATGCTGAGCGGCTCTCTGCCCAAAAATAAAGTGGGCATTTATATGGGCATTTTTAATTTTTTTATTGTACTGCCCGAAATAATTGCTTCATTAGGTTTTGGTTGGTTAATGAAAAATGTATTGCACAATGACCGTATGCTTGCTGTACAACTTGGTGGTGGAATGATGATTCTTGCAGCCCTTATTTGCTATGTATTTATTAAAGAAAGCAAAGCAAAAAATAATAGTGATGCGCTTATAAATAAATTAGAAATGGAAGAGCAGCGGTCAGTTTAATTTTTGGTATTACCTGTATTATTTTTTTTGGCTACAGCTTTGAGGCTGCACACACTCCTATTTTTCAGGCAATGACTGTAGTAAATAAATTAATAGAATTAAGCGAATGAGCAAAAACATTTTTACGAGGCTTGGGGCTTGGCTCTCATAACAAAAGCGATAAGAAATAAAATAATGCTTAAAAGGCTGAATGTTGCAGGTAGTTGATAAGTCAAAATATAGATGGGAGATGAACTATGGTATGGAATAATTTTATTTTAAGCAGGCTTTGGATTTTTTAGTTTTTTTTAAGCGGCCATGATTTTTTTGTAGTTTTTGTATCAATAAAAAAAGTAAATAAAGAAAAACTTAGTAGGAATAAAGATTTGAAATCAAAATACATCATCCTGTAAATTAAACATTTTATATAAAGATGAAAAAGCAACTATTCTTTTTTTTCGTATTATTTTTAATTGGAGTAAAAATATTTGCACAACTCCCGGCCATCTACCCTACACACTGGTGGGCCAATATGAAATACAATAAACTGCAACTACTCGTACACGATAGTACGCAGAATTTTAGCCGGCAAACGGTAAGCACCCAATACCAAGGCATAAAAATCACTAAAATAAATCACCTCGAAAACAGCCATTACCTTGCTGTAGATATCAGCATTTTGCCCAATGCAAAACCCGGTATGATACCATTGCTTTTTAAAGATGGCCCAAAAAAAAATGTAGTAATGTGGGAGTTAAAAGAAAGGAGAAAAGGGCGTGGAACCAGTTTTGCTCAAGGCGTACGTTCGCAAGACCTCATATATTTATTAATGCCCGACCGATTTAGCAATGGCGATGAAAGTAATGACAGGGTAGCAGGCATGAAAGACCAATCTCTCAACAGAAACGAAATTTATGACAGGCATGGTGGCGATTTATTGGGTGTACAAAACCATCTGGATTATTTAAAAGACCTTGGAGTAACCTCAATATGGATGACACCAGTTTTGGAAAATGATATGCCTAACCGCACTGAGCATGGCTATTCTGTAACTAACGATTACAAAGTAGATCCCAGGCTTGGCGGCGATGCGGCTTATAAAAATTTATCTGACGCTATTCATAAAAAAGGGATGAAGCTAATACAGGATATTGTGTACAACCATGTAGGCCTGAACCATTTTACTGTGCTAGACAAACCCATGCACGACTGGCTAAATGAATGGCCCTCGTACACACAAACTACTTACAAAGACCAGGTAATATTTGACCCCTATGGATCGGCTGATCAAAAAAAATTAATGACAGATGGTTGGTTTACCCGTCAAATGCCGGATATGAATGAACGAAACCCCTATGTGGCAAAATACTTAATACAACATGCCTTGTGGTGTGTGGAAGAGTTTGGAGTAGATGGCTGGCGTATTGACACTTATGCTTATAACGACCTCGAATTTATGAACCATTGCAATAAAGCAATGATGGATGAATACCCCTCTATCAGCATTTTTGGAGAAACCTGGGTACATGGCGTTATCAATCAAAGTTTTTTTTGTGAAAATAATTATAACATACCCTTTAAAAGCAATTTGCAAAATACAACAGATTTTCAACTACTATTTTATGGCATATTGCCTTCACTAAATGAAAAATTTGGCTGGACGGAAGGTGTAAATAAATTGTACAGTACCACTGCAAGAGATTTTGTTTATAAAAATCCCATGGGCCAGGTTATTTTTTTAGACAATCATGATTTGTCAAGATCATTTTCTGTACTTGGAGAAGATATTAATAAATATAAAATGGCATTGGGTTGGTTACTTACATATAGGGGCATTCCTCAAATGTATTATGGCATGGAGCATTTAATGAAAGGCCTTACCAGCCCTAACGATGGCCTGGTACGTAAAGATTTTTTAGGAGGATGGAAAACAGACAGTGTAAATAAATTTACAGCAGCAGGCCGCACCGCAGAAGAAAATGATGTATTCAATTATATCAAAACATTAGCTAATTTTCGCAAACACTCATCTGCTATTACCAGCGGCAAACTAATGCAATACACCCCAGACGATGGCCTGTATGTGTACTTTAGGTACGATGCCACACAAACAATTTTATGTGCTATGAACACGTCTGACACCGTGAAAACAATTGATTTTAATAATTATCCAGAAAGAACAAAAGGTTTTACGAACGGGAAAAACCTGGTAACCGGCCAAAGCACCGGTAACAAATTTACCATTCCTTCAAAGCAAATGATCATTGCAGCATTAGAAAAATAATTAGCATGATGTAAACCTGCTTAGGATAACCTACAATGAACAGGAAAATGAAATGTAATATTGCCTTTTAAAATACTTAGGTAAATTTTATTGCTTTATTAAAATAAAACAGGCTGCTCTAAATATTGGAGCAGCCTGTTTTATTATTTTACAAAAATGAAAACTAAAGTGGTGCAGGAATTAATACCTGATCAATTTTATGCAATACTCCGTTTAAATAATTTTGATCGCTAGTGCCAAAAGGCGCACTTGTATTGTTGATGCTAACATTTGAAGATACAAGATTATAAGCGCCTTTTACAGTTGATGAAATTGAAAAAGGGCTTAAACCAATAAAGGTACTTTGCAAAGCCACACCCGGGTGGCTGGGAATGGCACTATTGAGCAATGTAGGCACATTGGTAGCAGTAATAGGAAAATTATTTGTATAAGCTCTTTTACCTAAAATATGCGAAACCAAAATACCTTTTACACTCGATGCCGGCAAGAATGGAAACAATGCCGGGTTTTGAAACACAGTAGGGCTTGATACTAACGCAGTAGTTTGCGCAGGGGCATTTGCAGTAGCATAAGCTGTAGCCGCCGCTGCTGCCTGGGTTGGAGTAGCGCCGCCACCAATAGCCTGAGCATAAGCACCCTGATACAATTGGCCATAAACAATTGGATACGCTTTTGCATATAAAATATTAATAAAAGCCTGGTTAGATGGAGCAAATACCGTCAAATCGGGGCCAATATTTGACAATACAGATTGCAATATTCCCTGGTTTAATGTGCCTGGTACATTGGTAGTACCACTATCTGCTCTTAAAACAGCAGCCTTTAAAAAAGTAAGATCTGCATCTGTATTAATTCTATCCCACAAAAACTGTGAAGGTGGAATCAATAAAGCCGCAGTATGCTGAATATATCCGTTGGCAGTTGCAATATCGCTTGCCACTATCGGAATATTATTGGCATAAGCGCTGGTACTGCCCTGGTATAAATATAAATCGAGCCTTAAAAAAGCGCTTGCAGAAGGCTGTGGATTAAATAAGGAAGCAATTGCCACATTTGGAAAACTGCGTGGGAAATTGGCCACCGGAAAACTTTGAGGTACTATATTATAATTCACAATAGCATTGGCAGTAGCAGCCGGAAATTGAGTAAGAATAATATTTGATACCACCTGGTTTGGCAATGTAGTTATTGCAGGGTTGCTTAAAGCGGCAGCTAAAAAGCCTTTAATAGCATTGCTATCCGGAACAAAAACAGTAAATGTTTTACTCTTTTTATTTAGAGTATCTAACAGCCCCGCTCTTTGTACCAATTTGTAAAAGAGGGAATCCCTGGCGATTGATTTAAGATTATCACCAATGGCTTTAGCGGTAGAAGCCGGTGGTGGAGCTGCCTCCGGAAACTGTTCCAAATCTTTGTTACAAGAACTTAACAGAGCCATTGCACCTCCTACAACAAGTACAGCCCATTTATTTCTTTTTATTATTGAATTCATAAATTAATAATTTAAATTTTTTAAATTTATTGGTTAAGCATTAATAAATGTTATAACCAAAACTTACATAATATAAACCACCAATACGGGAGTTGCCAACTGCATTATAATAATACTGGTTAAACAAATTATTTGCCCCTATTTTAATAATTGATTTATTGGAAGGTATTTTATAACTAAACTGGGCATCTACTGTTTGTACAGATGGTAAGTTACCATTTGCTAAATCGCCCTGAAAGTAAAATGAGCTTTGATACCTGTAAGCAATATTAAATCCACAACGTTTATCTGCGCCAAAGCCTGTATTACCAATGTAGGCATTTAATTTATATTTTGGAGAATTAAAGTTTGTAATAAAACCATTTGGTACATCTCCAAGATTATCCGTAGCGCCATTTACACCTAATGTAAAATTTAAAGGCATCCTGTAGTCAAACCCGGCGCCAAAGCCATAGCTTTTTACTTTTACTGGAGAATTGATTGGAATAGAATAAATCTGTCCGGTAAGTGCATCTGCCGGAGTAATTGTACTATTGGTTTTAGATTGTGCCACCAGCATACGGCCTGTAAAATCGGTGTATTGACCGGCATATCCGTAAATGTCAATTAAAAGGCGTTTATCTAAAGCCAGGCCTTTAAACCCTGCTTCAAATGAAGAAAGCGATTCGGGCTTAGAGTTGCCAAAACTAACCGGAACTATTTTACCAACCTGCAATGAATCTCTGTTGTAAATAGGGTTTGTATTAAAATGATAAAAATCATTAAATGATTTATTTCCGCCTATTAATTTATAAGAATTTAAATTAAGATTTATCCACTGCTGCTGAGTAGAAGGGAAGCGATAAGCTGTTTGATAACTTAATCTGAAATTATTATCTTCAGAAACTTTTATAACAGCAGTAATCCTTGGTGTAAACTTGCCTTTAAAATTTTGGTTTTTATCGTACCTGCCAGAAGCTGTAATTTTTAAGGCTTCGGTTACCTGCTTACCTAACTGAATAAAGGCGCCATATTCATTAATAGAAATTGGGCCGGTAGAATCAGCAAACAAAGTACCCTGAGAATTTAATACATATCTTTTGTAATTGGCACCAACCAATACTTCTATTACAGAATGAGTAAGAGAAGAAAGATTGTAATTTCCTTCGAAGCCATACAAATCAGACCTGTCTAATAAAGCGCCACCAATTGGTACGGGTAACTTGCGTACAGTATTATACAAATTATTAAAAGTAGCAGTACCTACCTGTGGCCTGCCAATATCAGCTACGGCTCTTGCAGAGGCATTGGCATCAGCATCTGAGGCACCTGCTAACTTGGCTGATAAATAAGCCTGGCCATATTGAGCATACCAGCCATTGCTACCTCCACTGGGTTTCCACAATTCATTAAAGTTTTGCGTAGTAGCAGCAAGGTTAAAGGTTCCGCCGGCATTTTCCTGTGTGGTAAATGCACGAACCATCCAGTTTTTATTAACGATATCAAATTTATACTGGCCCATTTTAAAATCTTTAATAGAATACCTTGAAGCGCCTGTATAAACTGTATTACCAGTACCCCAGTAACCGGCTAATTCAGCTTCGGTATTGGGGCTTAATTTATAATGCAATGAAGCACTTACTTTAAAATTAAGCGTATTAGGATTTAATAATTCCTGCTCTGTATAACCAGTACGAGAAACATTAAGAGGCTTAGTAGTTAAAGTGGCAATAAAAGGAGCCAGGAATGGCGCCTGAGCTGCAACACCGTTCAATACCTGACGAATATCAATGGTGGTTTCATCACCATAAGTGTTCACCCCATCATAGTTAGGATCAGTGGCCCTTGTACCGGGTTTTAATACTCCATTTATACGGTCATAGTCCCTGTAATCTGTTCCTATCCAGTCTTTGGCCTGAAGTATTTCAGTATTTATTTTAAATGCAAATTTCTCTGATACTTTTTTAGCCCATCTAAAGCTCCAGTCATGATAAGCACCGGCCGGCCTTTCGCTGCCATCAGTATGGTTGATACCTTCTTTTACAATAAAAGAAAATCCCTGGTATTTAAATGGATTTTTGCTTGTCATAAGCAACGTACCATTCATACCACCTGAGCCATATAATGCCGAAGAAGCTCCTGATAATAATTCTATATTATCTACATCCAATTCGCTAAGCCCAATGATGGAGCCTACAGAAAAGTTTAAACCCGGAGCCTGGTTATCCATACCATCTACCAACTGGTTAAACCTAACATTGCCGCTTCCGCCAAAACCCCTTGTAGTAGGCGTTTTGAAAGTAAGTGAAGAAGTTGTTATATCCACCCCCTTTAAAGTAGATACGATATCATAAAAATTTGCAGCAGGGGCTGTACGAATGCTGGCCGCATTTACTCTTTCTATGGAAACCGGCGACTCTAATATTTTTTGAGGCACACGGCTGGCAGATACTACTACTTCCTGGCCCAATGAATTAGAAGGCGCAAATTCAATCTTTGCAGATGAAGTGGCCGAAGTAAAAGTTCTTTCCTGTGGCATAAACCCGATAGAAGTGAACTGCAGGGTAGCAGGCAGATTTTTTACCGAAAGTTTAAAATTTCCTTTATCATCGGTATAAGTTCCTTCGTCAGAACCTTTTACGGTAACGGAAACAGCAGATACATTTTCTTTAGATACACTGTTTTTAACATTACCGCTTATGCTTACATTTTGCGAAAAGGCTGATACTACAATAATATTAGCCATAATCAATGTAACCAAATAGCTTGTAATTTTTCTCATATTGCTTTGGTTTTGGTTTTTAAATACATAGCAAAATAAGAATTGTTATGATGTTATAAAATTTTATTTTTTAACCCATTGTTTAAATTAATTTTGGCGGATTAAAATTTATCTAAAATCCCGGTATTTCTTTATAAAATGGCAACATTCAAATTTCCCAATCAAACTAACTTTTACAGTGGTAAAGTAAGAGATGTATATAGTATTAATGACGATTTGCTGGTAATGGTAGCCAGTAACCGGATTTCGGCTTTTGACGTTATTTTACCCAAACCAATCCCCTATAAAGGGCAGGTACTCAATGAAATTGCGGCTTTTATGCTTAATGCCTGTAAGGATATTTGCCCTAACTGGCTGCTTAGTACCCCTGCTCCCAATGTTAGTATTGGTAAAAAATGTACCCCCTTTAAAATTGAAATGGTGGTACGGGGAAACCTTACCGGTCATGCCTGGCGTACCTATGCCTCCGGCAAAAGAATATTGTGTGGCATTGCCTTGCCCGAAGGCATGAAAGAAAATGATTTTTTTCCTCATCCCATCATTACCCCATCTACCAAAGCTGCCGAAGGCCACGATGAAGATATTAGTAAAGAAGAAATTATTGAGCAGAAATTAGTATCAGAGCAAGACTGGAACCTTATTGAACAATATGCACTCCGGCTTTTTGAAAGAGGAAAAAAAATTGCTGCTGCACAAGGGCTTATTTTGGTAGATACAAAATATGAATTTGGAAAAATAGGCAATGACATTTTTCTCATGGATGAAATACATACACCCGACTCTTCAAGATATTTTTATGCAGATGGATTTTATGAAAGACAGGCAAACTATGAAAAGCAAAAACAACTTAGCAAAGAATTTGTAAGAGAATGGCTGATAGAAAATAATTTTATGGGAAAAGAGGGGCAAGTAGTTCCCGAAATGACTGATGAATGGATACAGACTATCAGCAACCGATACATAGAACTTTATGAAAAAATAACAGGCAAAAAATTTACCCCAAAAGATTTTTCAGAAAATGAAGTATATGAATTAACGCTATCTAGTTTAAAAAAAATTAAAGAGATAAGTTAATTTGTAGAAATACATTCCCAACTTCTTTTAGCATCCTGAATTTAACAATTTGAATTTTATTGGCACATCTTTTGAAAATTATAAATAGAGTAAGCTATTTATGTTATCAATTTTTCACCTTTAAATTTTCAAAGATTATGTCAGGATTACTTTATACAATCGCAGTAATATTAGTAATAGCCTGGGCTATTGGCTATCTTGGTTTTCATGCAGGAGGTTTGATTCACATTCTTTTAGTAATTGCAATTATTGCAGTACTTCTTAGAATAATATCTGGCAACAGGCCTGTTTAAATAATTTAAAATGAAGTAGTACAAAGTCTTCAAACTGATAAAAGTTAATACTTTTTTATAGCAATAACTTCTATTATTTTATACCCTTTTAAAGAAATAAGGTAGCAGTTTCAGTACACTGGCTGAAGAACCTGGAACTTCTCAATAAAGTTTTTAAAGTTGCATTCGTTTTAAGCAAATGCAACTTTATTTTTTGCTCAAACTATTTCTCAATCTTTGTTTTGATTTATTAAATACCATCCTTCCTTTATCAATTCCCTTACGCAATTCTTTTTGCTCTTCTTCAGGCAATTGCTTTACCTCATAGCAGGCAGTGCTACAGCATCCTGCAAATTTTTCGGCACAGTCAGCACATTGAATAAATAATAAATGGCAGGCTTCGTTTTTGCAATTGGTGTGGGTATCGGCAGGCTTGCCACATTGATGGCATGTAGCAATTATCTCATCAGTTACCCTCTCCCCCAGCCTGTCATCAAATACAAAATTTTTACCACGAAATTTATTGGGAAGCCCTTTTGCCTTTACATTGTTAGCATAGTTAATAATACCGCCTTCCAGGTGAAATACATTTTTGAACCCACGATGAAGCATATACGCACTTGCTTTTTCGCAGCGGATACCCCCGGTGCAGTACATGATAATATTTTTTTCTTTTCTATCTTCAAGCATTTCCGCAGCCATGGGCAATTGCTCTCTAAAGGTATCGCTCGGTATTTCTATAGCATTATCAAAATGCCCTACTTCGTACTCGTAATGATTGCGCATGTCCACTACAATAGTATCTGCATCGCTTGCCAGGCGGTTAAACTCTGTTTCATTTACATACCGCCCTTTATTGGCCATATTAAATGAAGGATCCATTATGCCGTCGGCCACAATTTTTTCCCGAACTTTTATTTTAAGTACCCAAAAAGATTTTCCATCATTATCTACCGCTATATTTAATCTAATGCCCTTAAGCCCTTCTATGCTGTTGAGAAATACTTTAAAGGCTTCATATTTTTCTTCGGGAATACTTGCCTGAGCATTAATACCTTCATGGGCAATATAAATACGGCCAAATACATTTAAAGCATTAAGCGCTTTATACAAATCATCCCTAAAAGCCAAAGGGGTTTCAATAAAAAAATAATTGTAAAAAGAAACAGTGATGCGGTGAAAACTTTCTTCATGCAGGCGCTGCTTAAGCTCCGACTGCGAAACACGGTTGTGTAATACTGCCATAGTTGTTTATTTGATCCCGCAATGGTAATGCAGGAAACCATTAAATGATTGGATGCTTGCAGGGCAAACCAAATTTTTTGCAAAGATAAATAAAAGGATGCATTAAAATTGAAGACTGGCAGAGGAACCCCGCTTACCCACTTTAATATTGCTGCCCAAAATGCCTCCTGCGCCAATGCGGATACCCGTATGCGCCTGTTTTCCATTTTCAAAACTTACTACTGCATCTACTCTAAATATTTTTAAAATATTTTCGAGCCCGGCAAACAACTCTGCATAATTACTTTTATTATTGATAAAAAGCCCATTGCCACCTGCTACCAGGTTCCAGTTTAGTTTTTTAAACAGCGGTATTTTATTGGTGAGCAGTCCATTAAAATGATGCTCTAAAAAGCCAACTGAATAAAATGATGCAGTAGTACTATACTGATAATAATTTGCTAGTTGAAAGCTATTTACATACTCGCTTGCGCTTAAAGTTTGGTAGCCATTAAAATGCTCGTAATCCTGAATAAAAACGCTTTTATTTTTTAAAAAACCACCCACCCCAATTTTATATTTTAATAAGCCCGCCAGTTTAAAATTTTTATCGTCGCTGATGGTAAATTTCCATTTATCAAAATCAGTGCTGCTTCCAAATATATTTTTTACACCCTTTTCGTAATCAAAAGAAAACAATGGAAATTTAGAGCCGATTGGTACCTTACTATAGGGAAATTGTATGTAACGCTGCCCCGGCTTAAAGCTGATGCCTGCATAAAAAACAACTGCTTTGTGAGGGGTAAACTGAGCAGCTATTCTTTCATTAGGATAATTGGGAGTTATCTTTCCGCTATCACTTTTAAAAAATGTAAAATGTGTGGTATTGTTCATGGGTATCCTGTTTTCGTACAAGGCATTTACATAAAACCGTACACCACTTTCGTAACTTTTATTAAAGCCGATGTTGCCAAAATAATTTTCGTAAGTTTTAATATAATTTCTGCCATACAATAAAATACTGATGCCATCAATTAATGGGTCGAGGCTGCTTTCTTTATTAAACTCACTTACCCGTTTACCACCGCTTATATACCAACTTTGCCTCTTTAATTTTTTATCGGTATCTACATCACGGGTTTTGAGAGTAAGCCCCGCCCAGGCATTAAAATGCGTATTGCTAAATCCATAGCGCAGATGAGGATTGAAGCTAATATTGGATTTTAATTTTTTTATGTATTTATAAAAATACCCGTTTGCATTAAGCACCAAACCTTCGGCAGCATTGTACTCCAGGTTTGGTATCAATGGCTCTATGCCCCAGGTAAACCGGTTTGTTTTGCTGTAGTGCGTTCGTCGGATACCATTCCAAAATACCTGTTGCGGTTTTATAGCACCTTGCTTTTTCTTTAAAGAATCTATGGCCGATTTACTTAATGCAGAGTCTTTTTGTACCTGGTAAATACTGTCTTTTACCTGGTAATCTTTTTGTTCTTCTTTTTCTAAGGGTACAGGGCGGATGGTATCCCAGTAGGTTTTAGAATGTTTGTTGACAGCCGTATCGTATTTTATAATTACCCGGTCAAAAAAACTTTTAGAAAATGCCGGCGCTATATTGTAATTAGAATATACGCTTAAAAAATTTCCGATAGCATCAATACCTAATTGTTTAAAATTAAAATGCAGCAATTGGTTTTTTACCCTCCACACCACATTGCTAACGGGAACGTATAGTTGCGATATTTGCAGAGAATCTATCATTTCGAGTTGAGATGATTTGGTAAGCATCAAATTAAAGCTATGAATGCGCCACTCCCCTTCTTCAATATTAATAATACCGGAAAACAAAGGCTCATAAGTACGGCGGGGTGTTACCCTGACAGAATTAATTTCTTTACCATCTTCATAAAAAGAGCCCAGGTATTTGAATTTATAAAACCCAATGGCGCCATCTGCAATGGGCGACACAAAGCCCCGTGGATTAATAGACTCGGTAAATACGGTAACATTATTGCTGTATAAGCTGATAAATGCCGGAAACGTAAATCCAAAGCCACCACTGCCGCTAACCCTGCTGCTTACTACTTCCATTTTAAATTTATCGGGCAATTGCATATTTATTTTTGATACAGACTCTGACAAATAAATAATACCCTGCCCTGAAGAATCGAGGTGCAATTGTTTTCTGTCTTCATCAGGTATTTTTTTGCCAAGTATTTTTTTGGGAAGGCTGCGGAGCTTTATAAGATCTTTGCCATATAAATTGCAGCTAAATGCATTTACCTGTTTTTCAAAATAGGTTCTTTTTTTTATTGCATTGCGAATGATTTGGTAAGCAGGGTCTTCCTGGTTGGGTTTTATTATTACTTCTTTCATTGTGAATTTTTGCTCACTTAAGATAAAAGTTAATTCTTCCTCATCTGTAAGGGTAATTTTTTTTTCGGAGGCGGCATAACCTATATGCTGGCATACAACTGTATAGTTGCCGGCAGGCAGCGAAAAAGAAAATTTTGCTTTATCATTGGCACTTGCGCCAATGGTAGTACCCTTGATGGTGATAGAAGCATAAGGCAGCAAATCGCCTTTATCATCATAAACGGTTCCGTAAATTTTTTGAGCAAAAAGGTATTGACTAAAAATAAGAAGTGCTGCAGTAAAATAAAATCTCATAAAGTAGCATTGTTTACAAAACGAAATTAGAGGCAATACTGTTACAAAAAAATTAAATAAGGCAAGGCAGGCACAAAAAAACGATGTGTAAAAGATAATATTAAAAAAAGGAAATTGAATTATTAATGCCCGGTACAGGTATGCTGCTGTGAGCATAGCCCCGATAGAGCGGCTACCCCGGTGAAGGATTTGTGCCTGGCTGTGTGCCGGAGTAATAGCGATAGCGGGCCCCATGCTGACAATAGCACTACAGATGCGCTACAAAAAAATAATTACTTTTTTTGGGTTCGTAAAAATGCAGCAGTAAAAGCTCCAAAACCCGCTACCAGACCGCCTATGATGGCTGTGGCCAACATGAGCAGGTATGGATTATCCATCTTTAAAAAGAGTAAAGATACTTTGTGCGCCAATATATGATCATTATTACTGCTGAGCCAATAGCTAAATACAAACCACAAAATAAATACTGCCAAAAAACCGCAAAGCAGGGCTTTTGAGGGCTTTTGCGGAATGAGGGCTACCACTAAAAAACCTGCAATGGCTACTGACCACCAGGGCAGGTAAAGGCATGCTGCAAAACTTAACAATGCTATTAAAAAAAGTGAGATGATAAATTTCATATTTTAAAAAATTTAGAAAAAATTAAATTGTTTTAATGGCTTGTGTATCCCGATAAAAAAGCAGGAGCGACACAGAAAAATTGCTAATTACTAAAATTCATTTTCCATTTTACTTTTGTGCTTGCCTGTTCGTCTTTTTTCATCATCCAGAGGCTGTAATATTTTCCGGCAACCCAATCGTTTATAAAATTATCGTAGTATTTGCTGCCGGGATTTCCGCTTTGGCCTCCCGGGTAAATGCCGTAGGCTTCAGTGTTTGCAGTAAGGCTTACCACCATGCGCCAGCTTGGTCCGTGGTTTTCTTTTGTAGCATTAATGGCATTATCGCCGCCGCCTGCGGGTAAATTAGAGCGATTGAAGGAAGTTAAAATTTTTCCGGCAAGATGGTTGATGCTGGTAGCTTTGTATTTTTCCCAATTTAATTTTCCGGAGGCTTCAATAGTTTTGAGTTGTATGGCTGCATTTTTAAATGCGGCAGTAGCATCATCGGCCAGGGTTTCTACCTTTGTAGTATTGATGTTGTCTAAAAATTTATAGGCCGAGTCTTTTAATATACCTTCTATAATTGAGGTATTGAAAGGATGCATGATAACCTTGGGTGCTTTTGCATACTCATCATCAAATACAGTATCTACAAAACTTTTCCAGAGTATTTTAAAAACTGTAGGCCCTTTCAAACCCACATCGTCTCTATAATTCCAGCCTTGCAGTATGTCGAAATATTTTCGTTCATCGGCATTGAGTTCATTTACTTTTATATTTTTAATAAAAACAGGCACTGCTGTTGCGGCAAATAAATCATAATTATCTGTTTGCAAAGCCATCATATCCTGCGGCGTAATATTGTTCATGGCAGTCAGTCTTTTATTTATTTCAGCGCCACGATATTCAGGATATGCCCTGCCGATATAATAAGGATACGTTACATCATCTACCGGTTTTTGATTGGCGCTGCTAATAAAGCCACGCTCAGGGTTGTATTGATAAGGTACTTCATCTTGCGGTATCATGCCTTGCCACATGTAACTACTATCGGTGCCCGGCATTATAAAATCGCCCTGCCCCTTCCACTTAGCCGGCCAATCGCCCTGTGTGCGTATGGCTATGTCGCCATTTTTGCAGGCAAAGGCACAATTTTGCCCTGGTGTATGCAGGTTTACTACGGCTGCAGAATAATCAGCATAATTTTTTGCCCTGTCTAAGCCGGTAAAAATTTTCAGTTCATCACTTGGGTCATGTGCCGTCCATCGTACAGCATAATATTTATTGTTGGTGCTTCTGCCGCCGCTATAACTTTTATCGTACATCACCGGACCAAATACGGTGTAAGCAACACTATCTACAAAATCGGGTTTCCCTTTAATCTTAATAGTTTCTATTCTAAAGCTCGTTTGTTTCCACTGGTTATTAAACCAATATTCTCTGCGGCTATTGTCTTTAAATTTTATTTCATAATAATCTCTCACATCTCTTCCACCATTTGTAAACCCAAATGCACAGCTATCATTAAACCCAATAATAACGCTTGGAGCGCCGGGAAAAGTAGCGCCATAAGCATTGTACGTAGGCGTGGAAAGTTGCATTTCGTACCAAAGCGATGGAAGATTTAAACCAAGGTGAGGATCGTTGCACAAAATAGGAGCTCCGCTTTTAGTTTTTTTGCCGCTAACGGCCCAGTTGTTGCTACCATTATCGGGGTCGGGTTTTTCTTCTTCAGCCACCGCCATATCTTTGGTATCTAAATAATTTGAATCTACATTTTTAGGAGCAACAGGAAACACTTTTTGAGGAGCAAAGGGCGTCCCTTTTGGTATAATGGGATCTAAAGAATCCTGCAAGGCCGGAAATAATTTTGCAAAATCATCTGCATTAAAATAACTTTTAGCATTCGTCATTTCAAAATCATCTTCATGTGCGGCAAGGTCGTAACTCATGTATTTTAAAAACAAAGAAGTTTTTAAATTGCTCCACAACTCAGGCTTGTAGCCTATTAGCTTATACTCTACAGGCAAAGTACTTTCGGTAAGAGAATTGATGTATGCATTTACCCCTGCGGTATAGGCATCACATTCGGCTTTAATGGCAGGGTCTTTTTCCATTTGCTTTTCTGCAACCTCTGCTGCATATACCATTCCCAATCTTCTAAATTCCCTGTCGTGCTCTAATCCTTTATCGCCTACAATTTCGCTAAGCCTTCCACCCGCTGCAAACACCTGAAGCTCCATTTGCCATAGCCTGAATTTGGCATGAAGATAGCCCTGCACAAAAAACGCATCATTCTCCTGCTCTGCAAAAACATGTGGCACCAGGCGCTCATCAAAATACACATTTACTTTACCCTTCAATTGCGGAAATTTCAGATCAGCAGAAAAATCCTGGTTTACAGGTTCTGCATTTTGCCAAATACCCTGCTGTGGAGCAAGTAATTTTCCGAGCGGGGCGGGCAATAAAATATTTGTATTAAATAATAATATAAGGGCAGCCGTGCAAATAGCCGATAAAAAAAACGGAACAATTCTCATAAACAAATTTTAGTGCTGTAATTTAGTTTATTTATGAAAATGAATGGTAATAATTTTTTGGTTATCAGCATTCGTTTTTCCATCAGCTTCATTGGCGTCGCACTATTGTACTGTACCGCTTTACTCAGCTTTTATCATGCAATAGAGAATACATTTTTGCAGGCAATACTTTTATTGCATCAGGTAAATGATTTTACAGCTTCCCTGGCGCAGATATGCAGCATGGCTTTTGTGCAGTGCGTATCTGTGCCTCTGCACCAATTTATTTTTATTTGTATTTTTTTTGGCGAGTCAATCAAAGAGAAATAGTGTTTCGTTTGGTAAAGCAAGTAACCGATAAAAAAACTAAACTTTCGTTTTTAATTTCGGACACAGTCCGGCAGAATTGATAGGCATCAAGTCATCCTGTCGGAAGACTTGCGTCAGTGGGAGTATCTGTGCCTTTGCAACAATTTATTTTTATCTGTAATTTTTTTGAGCGAGTCAATCATGGAGAAATAGAGTTCGTTTGGTTAAGGAAGCAACCGATAAAAAAATTAAATTATCGTTTTTAATTCCGGATACAGTCCTGCGGAATTGATAAGCATCAAGGCATCCTGTAGGAAGACTTGCGTCAGTGGGTAAAACTTAATTGATACATTTATTTTGCACTATATTTTTACATATTGACTAATAAGGCATATTTTGTAATTTTGCAGTATCAAAATTCAATATTTTGGATATTGCAGAACAAAGATTAGAAAGGAGAAGGGCATATCTCAACAAGTTGTAGCTGATAAACTTTTTATGAACAGGGTGTAATACAACCCTATAGAAACGGGTAAATGCGCCCCTACAAAGAATATTTTACAGCGTATTGCTAATATGTTGGATATAAATGTGGTTGAAGTATTTGAAGCAAAAAACAATGGCACAGAAGTACATTCCGTAAATGATTCGCTTTTGCAAAAGCTGCGTTTATTGGAAGAGTTGGACGAAGTACAGAAAAATTCTATCTGCAATATAATAGATACCGACATTGCAAACAAACGACTGAAAGAAGCAATGAGCATCACCATTTAAAAAATTGAACAATGAAAGTATTATTAGACATAAAAGACAATAAAGCCACTCACTTACTGGAAGTGCTGAAAGGTTTATCCTATGTAAAGGCAAAAACGATTTCTAACGAAAAGGCTTTACTAATGGAAGAGATTAAAGAAGCTGTAGAAAACCTTGCTTTGGTGCGTAAAGGAAAATTAAAGGCTCGCCCTGCAAAAGATTTGTTGAATGAGCTATAACATTCTTACCATACCGCCATTTGACAAGCAACTCAAACGGCTGGCTAAAAAATATCCTTCGCTTAAAAATGAGTTTGCCGAACTCTTGGAAAGTTTGGAACAAGATCCCGAACAAGGCAATAATCTTGGCAACAACTGCTACAAGATACGCCTTGCCATTGCTTCCAAAGGTAAAGGCAAATCTGGTGGGGCAAGGGTGATTACCAATTTTGTGATTGCCGAAGAAACCGTTTTTCTTATCTCCATTTACGACAAATCCGAGAAGGAAAATCTTACCGATAAAGAACTGAACGAACTCCTAAAATATGTGCCTGTGTAAAGCAAAAGCCACCTAATCGGTGATTTTGCTTTATGTTTATGTGATACTTGTCGCATTTTCTATTCCCTTTTCCCTGTATTTAAACTGCTTTCTCTTCGCCGTTGTAGGACTTCCCGTCTCTGGCGCAGATATGCAGCATGGCTTTTGTGCAGGCGTATCTGTGCCTTTGCACCAATTTATTTTTATCTGTAATTTTTTTGGGCGAGTCAATCATGGAGAAATAGAGTTCGTTTGCTGAAGCAAGTAACCGATAAAAAACTAAATTATCGTTTTTAATTCCGGACACAGTCCGGCAGTATTGATAGGCATCAATTCATCCTGTCAGAAGACTTGCGCCAGTGGGGTCAATGGGGTGAAGAAAATCAATCTATTTAATAAATCTGTATCTTGAACAAAAAATTTTTATGCGTTTTCTACTTCCGATTTGTTTGCTTTTTTTTGCATTCACTAGCAAACAAGAACCTGAGTCTGCATGGATCAGAATAAATGAACTTGGCTATTTACCGAAGGGCAGTAAAGTAGCTATTTGGTGTAGTAAAGAAGTGGCAGGAATAAAAAACTGGGAGTTAGTGGATGCGGCAACAAAAAAAATAGTTTATGCTGGAAAATCGGGAAAAGCATTCGGTGCTTATGGCCCTTTCAAGCAAACCTATCGAATAAATTTTACTGCCTTTCAAAAACCTGGCAGGTATTATTTGCAAACAGGAAAAACAAAATCGCCTGAATTTAATATTGGTATTGACGTATATAAAGGTAGTGCGGATTTTTGCCTTCGGTATATGAGACAGCAACGAACAGGGTTTAATCCTTTTTTAAAAGATAGTTGCCATACACATGACGGTTATGTATTGTACGGAAGCAAAGCAGGAATAAAGGATAGTACATATATTGATGTAGTAGGTGGTTGGCATGATGCGAGTGATTACCTTCAGTATGCTACAACATCAGCTAATGCTACTTATCATTTGTTGATGGCCTACCGTGATTTCCCGAAAGTATTTACAGATGAAAAGCAGGCAAATGGACTGGAAGGGGGCAATGGCTTGGCTGATGTATTGGACGAAGCAAAGTGGGGATTAGACTGGCTATTGAAAATGCACCCAAAAGAAGATTGGATGTTTAACCAGATTGGAGATGACCGTGACCACATGGGGATGAGGATACCAAAAGAAGATACAAATTTCTATGGCAAAGCTTTGGAAAGGCCGGTATATTTTGTTACCGGGGAGGTTCAGCAACGAGGAAAATTTTTGAACAATACTACCGGAACTTCTTCTACCGCAGGAAAATTTACAAGTTCGTTTGCATTGGGTTCGCAATTGTTTGCAAAGAATAATCAACCCTATTCGCAAATCTTAAAAAGTAAGGCAGTATCTGCTTATGCATATGCTAATAAAAAATTAGGTGTTACACAAACCGCTTCTGTAAAATCTCCTTATATCTATGCAGAAGACAACTGGACAGATGATATGGAATTGGCGGCAGCCAATTTGAATTTGATTACAGATGGCAAAAAAGATTTTGATACAAAAGCATTTGAATTTGCAATGCTGGAACCCGTAACCCCGTGGTTGGGAAAAGATACGGCGAAACATTATCAATGGTACCCCTTTATAAATGTAGGTCATTATGAATTGGCAAAACAATTAAAAGGGAACAAAAGGGATAGCATTATCGCATTTTACAAGAAAGGGATTGAACTTGTTTGGGATAAAGCAAAACAAAATGCATTTTATAGGGGCGTCCCCTTTATCTGGTGCAGCAATAACCTTACAACATCCTTTGCGATTCAATGTTATTGGTACCGTCAATTATCTGGTGATACGGAATTTTCAGAACTGGAGCAGGCAAATTTTGATTGGTTGTTTGGCTGTAATCCATGGGGAACGAGTATGGTGTATGGGTTGCCTTCATGGGGCGATACTCCCGTTGACCCTCACTCAGCATTTACCCATTTGAAAAATTATCCTATTGATGGTGGTCTTGTGGACGGCCCTGTTTATGGAAGTATTTATAATAACTTAATCGGTATTAAATTGTATGAGCCGGATGAATATGCCGATTTTCAAAGTGATTTGGCAGTTTATCATGATGATTATGGCGACTACAGCACCAATGAGCCGACAATGGACGGAACCGCATCACTTATTTATTTGCTTGCTGCAATGGAATCGGAAACTTATGATAATTCCTCTTCAAAAAGTAGTGTAACTAATTCTTCCTTTCATCCTAATTTTTCTTATGCATTTGGAGGAATCATCCGTGGCGACAGTACACAAAAAAACATTGCATTGGTTTTTACAGGACATGAGTTTGCTGATGGAGGAAATTTTATTTCGCAAACGCTGAAGAAGGAAAACATTAAAGCTTCCTTTTTTTTTACAGGGGATTTTTACCGAAATAAAAAGTTCACTTCAATAATTAAAAAACTGTCGAAGCAGGGCAATTATCTAAGTGGCCATTCAGATAAACATTTGCTTTGCTGCGATTGGGGAAATAGAGAAACCCTGCTTGTTTCAAAAAAAGAATTTTTGAATGACCTCCATAATAATTATGGCAGTATGAAGCGGTTTGGTATTTCGAAAAACACCTCTCCTTATGTGTTACCCGGTTATGAGTGGTACAACGACAGTATTTCCACATGGGTAAAAGAAGCCGGTTTGCAATTGATCAATTTTACCCACGGCACCCGGAGCAATGCAGATTATACTACACCGAATGACAAAAATTACAGAAGTAGCGATGAGATTTTTCAATCCATTATTAATTACGAAGAATCAAAGCCTGCCGGGTTAAATGGATTTATTTTGCTTTGCCACATTGGTACCAGCCCTGAGAGAACAGACAAATTTTATTATCGTCTGCCCCAACTCATCAGCCTGTTAAAATCGAAAGGATATCAATTTCAAACGGTTAAACAATTATTAAAGACTGAGTAAAGTCTGCAAGCTGCCAGTTCTAACCTGCTCTCACGTTTCTTATCTTTTCGTCAGACAATTTGAAAAGATTCAAAATTTAGGTAATATCTAAATTGAAAACCATTTCTTTTTCAAATGTTGTCTTGTTGTTTATTTATTTATTACTCTTTTTATTCCTTTATACACTTCAAACCAAAGCACCGAAACCACGGCAATTAAGAGTGCCATTCCCAATTCACTTAAGTTTAATGACACTACACTAAAAAAACTAGCCAATACAGGAATGTATAGAATGGCAAAAAGTAATATAAGCGTGGCTACAATAATAATAGGGAACAG
The DNA here is from genome assembly GCA_018268135.1 of Bacteroidota bacterium. GTDB lineage: Bacteria > Bacteroidota > Bacteroidia > Chitinophagales > Chitinophagaceae > Ferruginibacter. The sequence goes on along the minus strand of JAFDXD010000037.1, from coordinate 186 downwards.
GTAATTTTTGTTTTTAATAATTTCAAAAAGACTGTAGGTAAAAGAACGGTTGGTGAGACTTAGAAAAACATTAGCAAATATGAGTGTGGAAAAAACCATTGCCCGTGTTTTTTCTTCATTTGCTTCATGATGCACAGCAAATTGATACGTGAACAACACACCAGCAGTAATGATTAATCCCTGAAT
>JAFDXD010000036.1 GCA_018268135.1 Bacteroidota bacterium | reverse complement strand
GTTTCTACCCAAAAACCAAATGAGGCAATGCCGCTAATGATGCCTTCAAATTCATCTCCAATAAATTGTTTCATATACTCTACCTGCTTGTATTTATTGCCGGCTCTTTCTGCTTCCATGGCGCTACGCTCCCTATCGCTGCAATGCCTGCATTTTTCTTCCATTTTTTTATCGGGCTTTAGGCCCTTATCTATGCACTGTTGCAGTATTCGGTGTACCATCACATCGGGATAGCGGCGTATGGGTGATGTAAAATGACAATAATTTTCGAAACCTAAGCCATAGTGCCCAATATTTTGAGAAGTGTAAACTGCCTTTGCCATAGTGCGGATGCCTAATTGCTCCAATACATGCTGCTCCGGCTTACCTTCTACATCTTTGAGCAATTGGTTAAACGATTTTGCCACCGCTTTTTCATCCTGCATATTAAATTTATAGCCAAATTTTCGTGCAAATGCTACAAAAGGTTTTAGCTTTACTTCATCAGGCGTATCATGTATGCGGTAGGGAAATGGTATTGGTTCCTTATTAATTTTTATCTTACTTACATACTCTGCCACTGTTCTATTGGCCAGTAACATAAATTCTTCAATCAGCTTATGAGCATCCTTACTTTCTTTTATTACTATGCCTACCGGCTTTCCGTTTTCATCTAATTTAAACCTTACTTCCTGCGATGAAAAGTTGATGGCGCCATTTTCAAAACGTGCCTGCCTAAATTGCTTTGCCAGGGTATTTAAAAGCAAGATGGGTTTAAAATGAAGCCCATCCTTTGTTTCAATGGTCTGTTGCACTTCTTCATAGGTAAAGCGGTGATTACTGTGAATGATGGTGCGGCCAATCCATTTATGTTTTACTTCGGCCCTGTTGCTTATCTGAAAAATTACAGAAAAGCAATATTTATCTTCATTGGGTCTTAATGAGCAAAGTTCATTTGAAATTTTTTCGGGCAGCATGGGGTTCACCCTATCGGGTAAATACACACTGGTAGCTCTTTCATAAGCAGTTTTGTCTAAAATACTTTCAGGTGTTACAAAATGACTTACATCGGCAATATGTACCCCTATTTCATAATGCCCATTATCAAGATTGCGGATAGAAATAGCATCATCAAAATCTTTGGCATCTGCCGGGTCAATTGTAAAAGTCAATATATCCCTGCAATCTTTTCTTTTTTTAAGTTCTTCTCTGGTAATTTTTGGAGAAAGTTTTTCTGCTTCTTTAATCACAACATCATCAAACTGCAAAGGAAAGCCTGCATTGATTAAAATTTCTTTCATGGCAAGGTCTGCTTCATTCTCTGCACTTAATACCGAAATGATTTCGCCTTGTGGTTTTTTATCTGTTTTGTCCCATTTTACAAATTTTGCTACTACCCTGTCGCCATCTTTTGCCCCTTTTAGTTTATCTAATGGAATATAAAAATCAGGTATGGGCTTTTCGCCACCCGGCACAAAAAATACAACACTTTTATTTACCTGCACAGAGCCTATAAACTCTGTTTGTTTTCTTTCAAGTACTTCTATTATTTTACCCTCTGCCCTGCGGTCTCTTTGCAAATTTTTTGAAAGCTCTACTTTTACAATATCCCCATTAAAAGCTTTGCCAAAATCATTTGGCTTAATCATAATATCTTTCTCCTGTCCTTCTACCATTACAAAGCCCATTCCGCTTCGGCTTATATCCAATTTACCTTTTAAAACCTGAGATGATGATGATTTTTTTCCTGAGGGTAATTTCTGCTTTTTACTCATAAAATATCTTGAATTAACACTAAAAAAATGCCGTATGCAAATTTTTGACTGCAAGATATGTAATCTATTTCTCTAAATGTATTTACAGCCTGCATTTTAGCTACATCAATAAATTGAAAATTTACTTTATAAAAACATCGGGGTAGTTTTATCTAAATGAAACAAAAGAAATAGCATTAACTTTATACAAAATAATCAATATGGAAAGCTATGATACTGTAGTGGGTGCAATAAATGGATTAAGATTGAAGGGCTATACATTAGATTTTAACCTGGCTTTTGATAAACTTACCTGCAGCAAAAATATTACCTGCCTGCATCCCGACGATTTTGAAATTACAGAAGTATATCGCTTTGAAGGCGATTCAAACCCCGAAGATGAAGATGTAGTATATGCCATCGAGGCAAAGCAGGGAAACCTGAAAGGGGTACTTACCAGTGCATTTGGAATGTATGCTGATGCTGCCTCTACTGAAATGCTAAAAAAATTATCTATGCACACTCATTAAAAATATACCTGGAAAAATGAATCGAAAAAATTTTTTAAAACTAAGTTCCCTTGGCCTTACGGCTCTATCCTTTAAGCTTAAACCCTTACCCACAGCCGCTAAAAAACCAATTGTAATTTCTACCTGGGATAGTGGCATGGCAGTAAATGCAGAAGCCTGGAAAATATTAAGCACTAACGGTAAATCGATAGACGCAGTAGAAAAAGGAGCCAACCAAATAGAAGATACCATCAATTGCTGTGTAGGGCTGGGTGGTTACCCCGATAGAGATGGTAAAGTTACACTGGATGCCTGCATCATGGATGAACATTCTAATTGCGGAGCTGTAGCGGCTATTGAGCAAATAAAACATCCGGTATCTGTAGCTCGTAAGGTAATGGAAAAAACTCCGCATATACTGTTGGTAGGCGATGGTGCACAGCAGTTTGCTATCGAAAATGGATTTCCCAAAGAGCCTGCTGTATTATCAGATGAAGCAAAAGATGCCTATAAAAAATGGCTCGAAAAAAGTGAGTACAAGCCCATCATTAATATTGAAAACAAGAAACAAAATGGACCGTTTGCCCCTCACTTTTTTGACGATGGAAGTGTAAATCATGATACCATGGGCTTATTGGCAATAGATAATCATGGCGACTTGTCTGGCGCTGTTACCACTAGTGGCATGGCATTTAAAGTACATGGGCGTGTGGGCGATTCGCCATTAATTGGTGCAGGATTATTTGTAGATAATGCTGTGGGAGCCGCCACCAGTAGCGGCCTTGGCGAAGAAGTGATTCGCATTTGCGGTACTCATTTGGTGGTAGAATTTATGCGTCAGGGCTACCACCCCGAAATGGCCTGTAAAAAAGCTGTAGAAAGAATTGTAAACAGAGATAGAAAAAAAGCTAAAGAAATACAGGTTGGTTTTATTGCCATCAATAAAAAAGGAGAATATGGCGCTTACTCTATCCTGAAAGGATTTGTATATTCTGTAAAAAGTAATGACGAAAATCAAATTCATAAATCAAAATATTTATTAGAAGCATAAAAAATTTTCACTGCTTCTTATCATTTTTATTTTCAATATTTATAGCTTAAAAATTCTTTTACATTTATGATATACAAATTAGAAGTAGTTGCATTTGATATTGAAAGTTGCAGAGCTATTGAGCGTAGTGGCGCACACAGGATAGAGCTTTGCGATAACCCCGCCGAGGGAGGCACCACCGCTTCTTATGGTTTTATTGAAATGGCCAGAAAGCTAACCAGCATTGATTTATTCCCCATCATCAGGCCAAGAGGCGGAGATTTTTTGTATAGTGATGATGAATTTGAAATAATGAAATCAGATGTAAAAGTTTGCAAAGATTTAGGCTGCGACGGTATTGTTATTGGCATATTAAACAAAGATGGCTCTATAGATAAAAAACGATGCAGCCAGCTTGTAAATCTTGCCTACCCTCTTGGCGTTACATTTCACAGAGCTTTCGACAGGGTAAACCATGCTGCCGAAGCGCTGGAAGATGTAATAGATATAGGCTGTGAAAGAATTTTAACTTCAGGATTATACCAAAATGCATCTGATGGATTAAAAAATTTGACTGACCTGGTATCGCAGGCTGATGGTAGAATTATAATAATGCCTGGTAGTGGCATTCGCTCTAATAATATTGAAGCAATTGCTAAAGCTACCAAGGCTACACAATTTCATTCTTCTGCCAGAAGATTACAGGATAGTGGTATGGAATTTATTTCGCCTACCATGAATGAAAATTTGCAAAGCACTTCGGTAAATGAAGCTGAAATAAAACTTACACTTAGTGTCTTACAAAATTTAGCTTCTCCCATCGCATGAATCTAAGAGACGAAATTTTAAAAGAGCATTCCAAAGCGCAATGTGATAAAATAATAAAATGGGTTGGAGCCTCTCAAAAAAGGTTCGATGAACTATTTGAGTTGTTTATAAAAGATGAATACAGGGTAGTACAAAGAGCGGGCTGGCCATTAAGTTATTGTGCCATAGCTCATCCGGTTTTTATTAAAAAAAATTTTGCCACCCTCATCAGCAATTTAAAAAAAGAAAACCTGCCTTCTGCCGTAAAACGCAATACTGTAAGGCTTTTACAACATATTGCCATTCCTGAAAAATACCAGGGCCAGCTTATGGAAATTTGCTTTAATTACGTAGCCTCCCCTACTGAAACAGTGGCGGTAAAAGCATTTTCACTTACCATATTGGGCAACCTTGCTACTACTTATCCTGAAATAATTCAGGAAATAAAAATATTAATTGAAGACCAGATGGAACATCAAACTGCAGCTTTTAAAAGCCGGGCTAAACAGCTTTTAAAAAACTTTAGTAAAAAATAATCTATTGTTTTCGTTCTTTATAAAACGCTCTAAATATCAGTCGCAGGTTTTGATCTTTTGTAAAATATTTATATACCCAGTTTGCAAAAATAGACAACCTGTTTTTTACACCAAGCAATAGTACAAGGTGCAATCCCATCCATATTAGCCAGGCAAAAAAACCCTTGAAATGCACATTTGGCTTTGCTAAATCTACTACCGCAAGTTTGCGTCCTACGGTTGCCATAACACCTTTGTTATGATACACAAACTCGGTCAAAGGCTTATTGGCAAGCATTGCCTTAAAATTACTTTGCAAATTTTTTGCCTGCTGTATAGCTACCGGCGACACCTGCGGGTGCCCCTTAGGGTAAGCTGGCTCTTCCATATACGATACATCCCCAATGGCATACACATCTGCAATACCCTGCACCTGCGAAAAGCGATCTACTTTTATACGATTACCTTTTACTATTAATGCATTGTCAATACCCTGTGGCACATTGCCCTTAATGCCCGCTGCCCATATTACAAGGCTTGTTTCAATAGTACTGCCATCTTGCAATATTGCCGTTTTTCCATTATACTCTTTCAGCAAAGTATTCGTCCTCACTATCACGCCTAAACGCTCAAGGTAGGCTTTTGAATCTTCACTGCTTTTGGCAGACATAGTACCCAATGTGTGGGCTGTACCTTCAAGCAGGTAAATATTCATTTTACTAAAATCAAGCTCTGGATAATCTTTTGAAAGCACATACCGGCGCATATCAGCAATAGCGCCACTTAGCTCTACCCCGGTAGGGCCTCCTCCTACTACTACTATATTCAGCAGGCACTGTATGGAGGCTGTATCAGTCAACATGCTGGCATCTTCAAAATTGTGAAGCATACGATGGCGCAATTGCAAAGCCTCTACGGTACTCTTCATCGGAAAAGCATTTTCTTCCATTGCTGCATTACCAAAAAAATTGGTATCAGCACCGGTTGCTATTACTAACTTATCATAATCAAAAACCCCAATATCTGTCAATACTTTTTTATTATTGATATCTAATTCTTTTACCTCTGCCATGTGGTAGCGCACATTTTTGCTTCCATGAAAAACCTTGCGCAGCGGAAAAGAAATATTGCTGGCATCAAGGCCCGAAGTGGCTACCTGGTAAAATAATGGCTGAAACTGATGGTAATTAAAACGGTCGAGTAATAAAATTTCAAAACCAGGTTTGTTGTTGAATGCCCTGGCGAGTGTAAGCCCTCCAAATCCTCCTCCTATAATGATAATTTTCATTGCATGTAATTTATACACAAATTTACTATATTTTCAGTAAATTTTGAAAATTATATAATTTTATTTTTCCTGCACAAAAAAAGCGGCTGTAAAAGCCGCCCTTCATGTAGAATGAGAATTACAGTCATTAATTATTTTTAATATACTCCTTATTACCATTTTTATTGATATAATATTTACCTCCCCTCTTGCCCTGGTATATGGTGCGGCCTTTGGCATCAGTTCCTATTGTAGCATCCTGAGTTTGAGTAGCCGTATGGGTTGCCTGTCTTGTTGTAGTGGTAGTATGTTGCACAGTAGGCGCAGGCTTTGGCGTATTGGTTACAGTGGTGGGGTTGGTGGTATTGGCGGGAGTGGTTTGAGTAGTACTAACAGCTTTGGGGGTTCTTGGCTTTCTTTCTTTTTTGGGCATTGTTACATCAGATGCAGTACTACCGTTATTGGATGTAGCTGTATTTGTTACCGTAGCATCATCTTTTTTCTTACGGCTTTTTTTTACGGGTGCAGGGTTATCGGTAGCTACTGTAGAAGTGGTATTTGGTGCAACGTCTGTTGTTTTCTTTTTTCTTTCTTTTTTAGGCTTTGTTACTTCAGGAGCTGTACCACCGTTATTAGCTGTTGCTGAATTTGTTACCGTAGCATCATCTTTTTTCTTTCGGCTTTTTTTTGTAGGTGCAGGGTTATCGGTAGCTACTGTAGAAGTAGTAGTAGCATTAGGCGCAACGTTTGTTGTTTTCTTTTTTCTTTCTTTTTTGGGCTTAGTGGTAGCATTTGATTGCGTATTTGCATCAGTTGTTTGAGCTTGTACAGTTGTGCAAAAACTCAAAATTAATAAGGCAAATAAAGAGGTTATGATTTTTTTCATTTTAAATAGTTTTTGTACTAT
>JAFDXD010000035.1 GCA_018268135.1 Bacteroidota bacterium | reverse complement strand
GATGCAATGATGGCTTCTGTATCGAGCGGCTTAATGGTATGAATATTTATCAGGTCAACACTAATACCTTTGGCCTCTAATATTTTGGTGGCTTCTACCGCAATCCAAACCAGGTGGCCACATGCAAAAATAGAAACATCTTTTCCTTCGTTTAATACCTGAGCTTTTCCAATTTCAAAATCTTCTTCTTTAGTAAAGATGGGCCATACGGGCCTGCCAAACCTAAGATAAACAGGGCCGCTATGATGGGCAATAGCTTTGGTGGCAGCTTTTGTTTGATTATAATCTGCAGGTACAATCACCGTCATGCCGGGAAGCATTTTCATCAGGCCAATATCTTCCAATATTTGATGTGTAGCGCCATCTTCGCCAAGGGTAAGGCCGGCATGAGAGGCACATATTTTTACATTTTTACCGCTGTAAGCCACGCTTTGCCTAATTTGGTCGTACACACGGCCGGTGCTAAAGTTTGCAAAAGTAGTAGTGTAAGGAATTTTTCCGCCAATGGTAAGCCCGGCGGCGATGCCAATCATATTGGCTTCTGCTATGCCACATTGTATAAATCTTTCGGGAAACTCTTTCATAAACCCACCGAGTTTTAATGAGCCGGCAAGGTCGGCGGTTAGAGCTACAATATTTTCATTTTCACGGGCTGCTTCTAATATGCCATCTCCAAAGCCGCTCCGGGTGTCTTTATTTCCTGTTACTTGTATATTATCAACCATTTTTTTAATTTTTCTTTTTAGTATTTATTTGTTTGTATCAATTTAGCTCTGGCTTTTTCCCATCAAATAAGGATTGTTCTTTTTTGAGCTTTTGTTCCCAATTCCAGGCAGTTTGCAACATATCCTGCAGAGAATATTTTGTGTGCCAATTAAGCTCCGTAGTGGCTTTATCGTTATTGGCATAGATGGCTATTACATCGCCGGGTCGCCTATCGGCTATTACATAATTTAATTTTTGCCCGCTTACTTTTTCAAATACATCTATTACTTCAAGCACTGTATATCCGCTACCAGTGCCAAGGTTAAATATTTCGCAATTGCTTTTATTTTTATGCTGCAATAAAAAATCGAGTGCAAGGGTATGGGCATGTGCAATATCAGATACATGTATAAAATCTCTTACACAGCTACCATCTTTGGTTGGATAATCATTGCCATATACCTGCATTTGAGGCAGCTTGCCAATAGCAGTTTGTGTAATGCCCGGAATTAAATTGGCCGGCCTGCCAATGGGCAGTTCGCCAATACAATTGGAGGGGTGTGCTCCTACGGGATTAAAATAACGAAGTAAAATTGATTGCAGGTTTGTACTACTATTCATTACCTGCTGTACTATTTGCTCGCCCATTTGCTTGGTGCTGCCATAGGGCGATTGAGCAGGTTTGAATACGGTGTCTTCTGTAACGGGTGTAGTATCCGGATTGCCATACACAGTACAGGAAGAGGAGAATACAAAATTGGGCACATTAAATTCAGTTGCACATCGTAAAATATTGATGAGGGAATCTAAATTATTTTGAAAGTAGAGTAATGGTTTTTCTACCGACTCTCCCACTGCTTTGTATGCTGCAAAATGTATGATGCCTGCAATGTCGGGATTTTCCTGAAAGATGGCACAGGTGTCGTCAAATATGCAGAGATCTACTGCATAATTTTTTACTTTAATACCTGTAATTTCTTCTACACCTTTTAATATTTGTGGATTGCTTCGGCTATTATTATCAGCAGATATTACCTGATAACCGTTTTGCAAAAGGTCAACAATGGTGTGTGAACCAATGTAGCCACAACCTCCGGTAACCAATATTTTTTTCATGTTGCAAAGAAAGTAATAAAAGTAGAAACGGGAAAAAGTAAATAATAATATTACTGTTTTTGTTTTCAAAAAAAAGGAAGGGGCTTGTGTGCCTAAATGCTGAATAGGGAGTAAATGCCCGGCTAATAGCCCTGATAGAAGTGGATACCCCGGTGAGGGCTTGCGGATGGGGCTTGTGCCGGAGTAGTAACGGATAGCAGGCCAAATGTTGATTTTAGTAATATGGCCCGGCTAACAATGATTTTGGATACTAATGGGTAAAAATTAATTTTAAGATGCTGTAAACTATGGCTGCCAGTAAGCCGCTAACGGGGATGGTTAAAACCCAGGCCCATATTAAGTTTACGGTAACGCCCCATCGTACTGCACTGAGCCTTTTGGTGGCGCCTACGCCAATGATGGCGCCCGTAATGGTATGTGTAGTGCTTACAGGTGCGCCAAGGTTAGCAGCGGCAAATAATGTAATGGCTCCGGCTGTTTCGGCCATTACTCCTTCGAGAGGGGTAACTTTTGTAATTTTTGTACCCATTGTTTTTACAATTTTCCATCCGCCGCTTAATGTGCCTAAGCCAATGGCCGAATAACATACAATGGGTACCCAGTCGGGCATTTGGCTAAAGGTTTGTATTTGCCCGCCTGAAATTAATGCAACGGTGATAATGCCCATCACTTTTTGGGCATCGGAGCCACCGTGGCCAATACTTAGTGCGGCAGATGATACCAACTGTAATTTTTTGTACATATTGGTAGTTCGGTGAGCATTTTCGCCTCTAAAATAGTTGTAAAAATATGATAGCAAAAAGATGAGGCCGAGGCCGAGTAAACCCCACTTTTCAAATTCTTTTTTGAAAGGGATAAACTCCATACAGGCTGCAAGGAGTACAACAATGATGATAATTTTGAGCCAGAAGTTTTTTTGTATGGTTACGATGGTGATGAAAATTGAAATGAGCATACCAATAAGCGGAGCCAGTACAATAAACAGCACTACTACCATTATTTTAGAAGCATCTATGCTTCCAAAACCTGCGGCAGCTACGGCTGCACCAGCAAAGCCTCCGATAAGAGTATGTGATGAAGAAGAAGGAATACCGTACCACCAGGTAAGCAGGTTCCATGATATGGATGCAATAAGCCCAGATAATACAATGAGCATACCATTGTGCCCATTTACAATTTCGGGCTTAACGGTATTGGCAACGGTATTGGCTACTGCATGATCTTTAAAAATAAAAAAAGCTATAAAATTAAAAAAAGCTGCCCATATTACTGCCTGAAACGGAGTAAGTACTTTTGTGGAAACTATGGTGGCTATTGAATTTGCAGCATCATGAAACCCATTGATGAAATCGAAAACAATGGCTAAAACAATAATTACAATCAGTATGGTAGTCATGAATTTTTTGATTTAAAACTTTGAAAACAGGTTGTATAAAAAACTATTTTCAACTTCTATGCATATTTAATAATGATAGACTCTATCACATTTGCTGCATCTTCACACTTATCGGTTACTATTTCCAAAATTTGATAAATTTCTCTTTTCTTGATAACTTCTTTGGCATCGGGCTCTGTGGCAAACAATCTTTCGATGCTCATGTCAAAAATATCATCTCCCTGATTTTCGATACTGTTAATGGCTACCAGGGCATCCGTTATCTGACGCATATTTTTCATGTTACGCAATTCGGTTACAGCTCTGTGTATTTGTACGCAACCAAGGGCAATTAAATCACCCATTTTCTGGATGCCAATATCATCGGGATTGACGTGGTAAAAATTTATTTTTTTTGCGGAAGCATAAATGTAATCTGCAATATCATCGAGAGATGTGGCCAGGTAATGTATATCTTCCCTATCAAATGGGGTGATAAAATTTTTACCCAATTCTGTAAAGATGCGATGCGTATAATCGTCGTTTATATGCTCCATCTCTTCTACTTCTTTTATTAATTTGGCTCGCTTATCAAATTCGGGTTCGTTTACTATTTCTTTTAATTTTTCTCCCATTTTTACCAATTCTTCTACTACATTTTCAAATAGCTGGTAAAAAATACGATCCTTGGGCAAAAAGATTTTTAGAATAGAATTGAGTGCCATTGTATAAATTATTTAGCTGCAAAAATAAAAAGTTAGGCTTTTATGTAGCCAATATAAAAATTGGTAATAATTTGGTAACATTGAAGCCTCCGGTGCGTACATATTCTATTGATACCCGGGTATTATTAGGCCAATTACATATACAATTGATTGAGAGCCTGTGTTTCACACTTTACTAAATGCCAATATATAGCCACTTATGTAAAAGATAAGAATCATTAATATTCCCTGATTAAAAAACGTAAAAAAAGCATTGCAGCAACAGATTATAAAAAGCCTGACATAGACGTGCTATTCTTTTTTTGCAGGAAGGGTAAACCCAAATGTACTGCCTACATCTATTTTGCTACGTACATGAATATTTTGCTGATGCGCTTCTATAATATGTTTGCAAATAGAAAGGCCAAGCCCACTTCCGCCTTCTTTACGGCTTCGAGCCAGGTCTGTACGATAAAATCTTTCAAATATTCTTGGCAAATGATCTTCTGCAATACCTGCCCCGTCATCACTTATTTCTATTAAAACATTCTTGCCATCTACATTATAAAAACTGGCTTCTGTTAGCCCATTTTGCTTGCCATATTTTATAGAATTTGCTACGAGGTTTATTAAAACCTGCCTTATTTTTTCTTTGTCGGCATATACAGTCAGGGGCAATTCGCACCCTTTTTTAATGATACATTTTATATTTTTTTCTTTCGATTTTATAAGTAGGCTTTCAAACACCTCCCTTGCCAGCTCCTGAATTACAAAAAGCCCCGGAGTTACCTGCTGCTCACCACTCTCTAATTTTGATATTTCATCCAAATCGTCTACCAGGCTTACCATTCTTTGTACATTGCGTGAGGCGCTTTGCAAAAATTTTACATTTACATTGCTATTATTGATGGCTCCATTTAATAAAGTATCAACATACCCCTGTATAGCAAAAATGGGGGTCTTTAATTCATGGCTTAAATTTTGTAAAAATTCTTTTCGGTAAGCCTCGTTTTGTTGTAAAATTTCAATTTCGGCTTTGCGCTGCAATGCCCATGACTCTACGTCTTCTCTTACTTCGTCTATGCCTTTTTGTGGCAAAATATTTTTGTAATAAAATTCTTCTCTTTTGCTGGCTTTAGTTTGATAAATGAGTTTATATATTAATTTAATTTTTCGATAAATAAACTTTTGAAGCGTAAATAATATCAATGCAAAGCTGCCAAGAAAAATAATAATGAAAGATACGATGGGCACCCACCAGATAGGTTCAAAAATAAAGATGCCTATAGAAATAGGAATGGATAGCGCCAAAGCAGTGATAGCAGATAATTGCTGGGGCGAAAGATTTTTTTTAGCAAACATAAACAGGTTTCTAAAGTTTACAAGATTATTACCGTGGTGTTTATTTGCATACCGAATTATTATAGTTCAAATTTATATCCTACTCCTTTCACCGTTGTGATACAATCCAGGCCCAGCTTTTGCCTTATTTTTCTAATGTGTACATCTATTGTGCGGTCGCCCACTATTACATCTGTACCCCAAATTTGGCTTAAAATTTCGTTGCGTAAAAAAACTTTGCCGGGCTTACCAGCCAGCAAAGCTAATAATTCAAATTCCTTGCGGGCAAGTATGATTTCTTCATCTTTTAATTTAACAATATATTTTTCTCTGTCAATTTGCATATCGCCTACATTAATAATAACTGCTTCGTCTTTATT
>JAFDXD010000034.1 GCA_018268135.1 Bacteroidota bacterium | reverse complement strand
TTTTTGGCAGTTACGTTTCAAGGCTATTATTTTGCACCCGGAGAGATGGCAGAGTGGTCGATTGCGACGGTCTTGAAAACCGTTGACTGTAACAGGTCCGGGGGTTCGAATCCCTCTCTCTCCGCCGGAAATTGAAACCCACGGTAATGTGGGTTTTTTTATGCATTATGTATATATCATACAAAGCGAATTTGACGAAAGTTATTACAAAGGATATTCTGAAAATCCTATAGTAAGGCTCAGCTTTCATAATAAAGGATTAAGTCCTTATACATCCGTAAAAGTTCCTTGGAAATTAGTGGCGGTATTTAGTTTTGCCAGTAAGAAAGAAGCATTACAAAAAGAAAAAAAAATAAAGAAATACAACACACGAAGCCTGCAAGCATTGATAGCTTCAAAACAAAATATTCTACAATATTATTTGGAGGGTCTTGAAAACCGTTGATCCCGACACTGTGTCGGGAGTCCGGGGGGTCGAATCCCTCTCTCTCCGCCAAGAATGTTTCAAAACTCACCAAACCCCTGCAAATCGTTGATTATGCAGGGGTTTTTATTTGGCGCTTTGCCAAATTATTCATCCGAAATCAAAATTCTGGTGAGTGATTCGGTGAGTAATGGTTATTGTACCTATTGAAAGCGTAAGTAAAATGCTGGGACATAAAAATTTAAGAACAACGCAACACTATGCAAAAATTTTAGATAGAAAAGTGAGTGATGATATGAAGGTTTTGAGAACAAAATTGATGCTTAAAGAAAGCAACTGCACACAAAAAATACTTGCCTCTAAGTAATTAAAAATGCGAATGCTAATTTTAAAGATTTTCAATAATCTCTCTGTACCCCCTCCCGATAGGGATAGATATTCCATTCATTTCAACTGATTCTGCGGTATAAGATTCCAGCTTATTAATTGAAATGATAAATGACCGGTGGATACGTTTAAAAATATGGGAAGGCAAAAGAGCTTCTATTTCATGTGTGCTCATCCGGGATATGAATTCCTTATTTATAGTAACAACTTTTACGTATTCCCGTTGGCTTTCTACATACAAAATTTCAGCAAATAAAATTTTCACTTTTTTCTTTTGTACAGTAAGAAACAAATAGTCTTTCGTTTCACCAGCCTCACTTATTGGCTTACTGTTGTTATTAGTAACCCTTACTTTATTTACAGCAATTAAGAAGCGTTCAAACTCAATAGGCTTAAGCAGGTAATCGGTTACATTCAGGTCAAATCCCTCCACAGCATATTGATGGTAAGCAGTAGTGATAATAACTGCAGGTTTATTTGCAAGCGTTTTTAGAAAAGCCATTCCCTTTAGTTTTGGCAGGTGAATATCTAAAAACATTAATTGAACTTCATTTGCACGTAACCACTCTGTTGCAAGTATAGCATCCTTAAAGCTGCCTTCTAATTGCAAAAAAGGCACTTGTGCAACATAGTCTGATAATACTTTAACAGCAAGTGGCTCGTCCTCTATTATTATGCATTTTATTTTAGACATTGCTTGTTAAATTGATTCTTAGTGTTGATGTAAAAGTTGCATTTTCCTTCCCTACAGATAAATCATACTCCTTATAGAGTAGTTCCAACTGCTTACGCAAATTAGAAAGCCCGATATTTTCTTTCACTTCTTGTGTGGCAGTAGTTTCTTCTATTGAATTTCTTACAATAAACAACAATTGTTGTTGCTTTACTATAAGATTAATATCTACAAATGGCCTGCTTCTAGTTTCTGAAACCCCGTGTTTAAAGGCATTTTCAACCAATGGAATAAGGAGCAAAGGCGGCAAGGGGTGCTTTGGGTTTTCAATATCGGTATTCTGCGTAATAAGCAGGGAATCATCGTAACGGAGTTTCTCAAGGGCAATATAATCAGTAATTATTTTCACTTCATCATCAATTGCAATAGATGCACCGCCGGTTTCATACAGCATAAAACGCAATATTTTAGATAACCGTAAAATGGATTCGGGTGCAAGGTCGTTTTTATCTCTTGCTAATGAATAAATATTGTTTAGTGTATTAAACAGGAAATGCGGATTGGTTTGAGATTTTAGATAATTCAGTTCAGCTTCTTTTTTTTCAATTCTTAATTGATTGTACTTTTCTCTAAGCCTGATGGTATTGTATATATTCCGCACTATCGCAAATAAAATAATGTAAGGAACGCCAAATTGAGAATGAATGGGTACGCCCTTTAAAAATGACAGATTGGGCGCAAGATTTTTATAGGCACCAAATTCTATCCATAGCTGCCGCCAACCAGCCAATCCAAATGTATAAAACAAGATAGCTATAAACAGGAAGAAAAATGCCCGTTGGTTATTTTTACATGGCCATTTGAATAAACGTAAAATTTTCTCAAATAATATGTAGTTAAGAACAGTAAGATAGCTAATCAAAAAAATGCTATTGATAATTCTGCGAACAATGGTTGCACTATCGTATCCAAATGACTCCCCGATAGAATACAAAATCCAATAACCTAAACCTGTATATAAGTAGAGCTTAATTAGCTTGCTATTTGTTACTTTTTTCATTCCTCCTTTTGTTCAATAAAAATAGCTAAAACTTGCTTATGGGCTTACAAAGCCTACGAAAAGAGTATTGATGTCAACAAACAACACAAAACCTTAAATGAATTGCATGCAAGAAAACCACCTGTTCTCAAAATTTGCCTCATTGCGGCAATTTAGCGTTCTGTTTACAAAGAACTGCTTTTCATTGACACGACTCTTTCAGGGATAATTATTTATCCAATCTTGCATCAGAATTACTATTCTCTTCATGCAATCATTTCAAATCAATATAAACGAACAACAATCTGTTAAGGGCACCTTGTATAGTAGTATCATCTCCAATAAAGCCGTAATTATAGTTTCAGCCGCCGGAGTGCTTCAATCATTTTATCAAAAGCTGGCCCAGTTTTTCCAGGTTAACGGAATTTCGGTAATTACGTTTGACTTTGCAGGTGTAGGCAAATCCTTACATGGAAATATCAAAAACGAAAATAGTAGCCTGACAAATTGGGGAAACAGGAATTTAGAAGCTGTAATAAAATATACCATTAAAGCATTCCCAAATCATAAAATTATTCTCCTGGGACATAGCATCGGCGGTCAATTAATTGGTTTAGCACCATCATCAAGCCTGGCAGATAAAATCATTCTTGTCGCAGCTCAATCAGGCTATTGGAAATTTTGGAAAGGAGTTAGCAAAATAAGAATGTGGGCAAATTGGTATTTACTTATTCCTGTACTAATAAAAGGATTTGGGTATTTGCCTTCTAAAAAATTCAGCAGGATGGAGAGCTTACCCAAAAACGTTGCCGAAGAATGGGCTAAATGGTGTAGGAACAGCGATTATTTATTTGCCAGCTTTTCGGGCAACAATCTATACTTTGATAAAATAAAATGCAAGCTCACTTCTATAAGCATTGATGATGATTTTTTTGCCCCAAAAAAATCTGTCGACTGGTTAATTACAAAATTTACTAACGCAAGCATTAAAAGGATGCACTTTCTTCCCGAAAATTTTAGTGCTTTAAAAATTGGGCATTTTTCATTGTTTACAGAAAAATTTAAGAATAATATTTGGAATATTTTACTTGAAGAAGTCAATAATTAAATAAAATGAAGCAACAGAAATACTTTGGCGAAATAGTTAGTGGTTACTCAATTCCCGTTTTAAACAATAGGGAAATTCGGGCAACTGCGGGAATTATGTTTTTGTCAGCTTTCATTTCTTTAGTGCTTATTTTAAGCGATGGAAATTTTGTTCCGGTTAAGTATGTTCTTTCTGTTTTTGTAATTGAATTTTCTATTCGTCTATTTATTAATCCAAAGTTTGCACCGCTTTTAATCATTGGGCGCTTTATAGTTGGCAATCAAAAGCCAGAATATGTTGGTGCCGCACAGAAAAAATTTGCCTGGTACATTGGGTTTATAATATCTACAGTAATGTTTATTCTACTGGTAGTTGCAAATGCATATAGCCCAATTACAGGTATTGCCTGCCTTATTTGTTTAATCCTGATGTTTTTTGAATCAGCATTTGGAATTTGCCTTGGTTGTAAACTCTATGGGTTTGTAAAAAAAGATAAAGCGCAATACTGCCCTGGAGAAATATGTGATGTTAAGCATAAACATGAAATCCAAAGGATTTCGGTCACTCAATGGTTAGTGATTTTAGGTTTGATAACATTTCTTTTTTTGCTTTCTGTTTCTTTCAACAACAATTTCAACCTAAAACCTCATAATCTTTTTCAAGTAAAAAAATATGAACACAAATAAAAGTATAGTAAGGACTGCAGGTCTTATTTACCTCGTTGTAATTATCACAGGAATATTCAGTCTGGCATATGTGCCTCAAAAACTTATCGACTGGAATAATGGTGGTGTAACTTTCACTAATATTTCTGCCTCACCTTTCTTGTTCAGATTTGGCATTTACAGCAGCATACTTTGCTATGTAGCATTCACATTTTTGCCACTCGTTTTGTACAAATTTTTAAGGGGGGTTAATGAATCTCATTCAAGAGCAATGGTTATATTGGCTTTATTAAGTGTGCCATTGTCGTTTAACAATTTGCAACATAAATATGCTGCATTAACACTCAGTGCTAAAGAACCCTTTCTTCAAAATCTATCGACAGGAGATTTACAAAGCAAACTAATGTTATCTCTGAATCAATATAACGATGGGGTTTTACTGGCAACAGTATTTTGGGGCCTTTGGCTTTTCCCTCTTGGGTTGCTCGTTTACAGGTCAGGATTTATACCAAAAGTTTTCGGTGTTTTATTAATGGCAGGCTGCTTTGGCTATTTGATAAATTTTACAGGCAATACATTATTTGAAAATTACGCTCAAATTGGGATAGGAAAATATATGGGTATGCTACCGGCGGCAGGAGAAATTGGTATATGTTTTTGGCTGTTATTTTTTGGTTCAAAAGCAAAGACAAATGGAAACTAATAAAATGCAATTCGAAGATTATAAAATCAATGTCAAACTGATGCTTTCCGCACTTTGGGCTTCAGTGATGTTTCTTTACATCTATGGCGATTATTTTGAGTTATACGTTCCAGGTAAAGTTGAAAGCCTGCTGAATGGGCAAAATAATTTGAATACTCCTTTCAAATTACTCTTGGCAACAATTATTTTGACGCTTCCTTCTCTTATGATTGTTCTTTCGCTTATGATAAAACCAAAATGGAATAGGGTTTTAAATATTTCAATTGGGATATTTCTAACCCTGTTCACTTTGCTTGTAGGAGTTTCGTCCTTTTCTGAATGGAGAATGTTTTATGTGATACTCTCTTTTTTAGAAAGTGTGATTACAACAATAATAGTATGGAAGGCCTGGCACTGGCCAAAATTTAAAAGTTAAACAATTATCAACTTATACATTAAATCTAAAACTTTAAAAATGAAACTATTTAAAACGTCTTTTTTTATTGGCCTAATTATTCTGCTTGCTGCTTCTTGCAAGAAATCCGACACGAACAATGTTAATACTTATCCCAAACAAGTTGATATCACTTACAGAGTTAGTAGCACAACAGCCTCAAGCCTGGTATCAATTACCTACGACAACGAAACCGGTGGACAGACTACTGCTAACAACCCTGCATTGCCCTTCACGAAAACCATCACAAAAACTGTGAACAAATACAATATTATAACGCTTGGATATTTTGTCAATCCTGCTCAAACCGTAAAGCTGGAAATATTAGTCAACAATGAGGTTGTAAAATCTCAGTCATACAGCAATCCCAATTCTGCAATGTCATATACTTTTCAATAACAAAGAAAGTGGGGAGTAACATTAAAAAAAAAAGAAAATAGCATGAAAAATTTGTTCTCAGTTTATTTAACTATCATAGCCATGTCATTATTCTCATCCTCTTGCAATAAGGAAAAGTATATTGATGAGCCGGGGAATTTGGTGCCAAAAACTGTAATGGAAGATTCAACTCTTCCGGCTATATCTGTAAATGGAGCAAAATTGCACTCCGAAGCTTTTGGCCCTGTGGACAGTACATTAATTATATGTATTCATGGTGGGCCTGGTGGCGACTACCGATATATGCTCAATTGTAAAACTCTTGCAACAAAAGGCTATCGTGTTGTTTTTTACGACCAGCGAGGTGCAGGGCTTTCTCAACGATTTCCTAAAACCTGGTATAAATCCCAGGGCAGCGATGCCATAAATAAAATCTTTTATGATGAATTAAAAGGCGTAATTGCCTATTATAAAACTTCTGCATTGCAAAAAGTAATTCTATTAGGACAATCCTGGGGAGCAATGTTAGCTACCGGTTATACCGGTAAATATCCAACCGAGATAAATGGTTTAATTGTAGCCGAGCCGGGTGGTTTAAAATGGGATGATGTGGTTGACTACGTTGCTGAATCAAGGTCGTTTAAGCTGTGGAGCGAAACTTTAAATGATGCCACCTATATTGACCAGTTTATTACAGGTAAGGAAGACCAGCACGAAATATTAGATTATAAAGCTGGTTTGATAGGTTCTGTAAATGCAATAGTTGGTGATGCAGGTGCTGATTTAGGTAATAATGCGCCATCTTATGTTGCTTCCCGAAGTGGTGCCATTGCGAATGCAGCATCGTATGAGTTGGGACAGGATACTAAGCCTGATTTCTCTGCAGGCATCAACAGTTTTACAACCAAAACACTTTTTATCTATAGTTCCAACAATAAAGCTTATCCAGAAAGTTGGGCTACAAAAATTTCATCTGCTTATCCGAACAAAGAAATTTTTAAAGCACAGGGCGTAGGTCATTCGGGAATGATAGACCAGGTAAATTTCTGGACAACAACTATGGAACCTAAAATTATTGCTTATATACAATCATTATAATATCACAAATGAAGATGAATACTTTTAAATCAATTTTTATAATTATTACTTTTTCCTTTTTTCAAAATAAAAGTACTGCACAGGCTATAAATTGGGGAAATATTTCTAATCGAAATAAGCATCTGTTACATGTTAATGTAGGAGCGGAATATGGCTTAACAGCCGGTTTGGGTTATCATTACTTAGTACCTGTTAAAAAATTTCCTATATGGATTGGTGGGGAATTTTCCACCCCAGGAGGAAACAAGCCAGCAGATGATTTTAAAATGAGGTTAGGTGCTCAAATCAGGATTGCCGCATTCAATCATTTTCAATTTTCAGCGAGGGTGCAAGGAATATCAAGGCGCTACCAGAATCAGTCGGTTACAGTTTTTAATTTTGGAAGTGATTTTGCCGGAACATTGGGCTATTATCAAAAACATTGGTTTGGGGCTGTTGAAGTTGGCTTTGATAAAGCAATTGTTACATATTTTAAACACAGTGATTGGTACAAAGAAAATATTTACGACAACGTTCAGGATGGCTGGTACGAGCCTGCCACCGGTGGCAACTTTTATTATGGATTGCAGGGTGGTTATTCTATGAAGAAAGTAGATTTCACTCTTAAAGCAGGGAAAATTTTACAACAGGATTTTGAATCACAACCATTACTTCCTTTTTATGGGCAATTGGGCGTAAATTTTAGGTTTTAAAATGAGACAAAAAATGATGATTAAAAGTAAAACATTTAATCACACTTTTCTTTCCCACAGCTTAAACGGCATTTTTACAGGTAATGATATTAACGACTTTGGTAATTTATTTTTGAACAAAATTGGGTTCAGCCCATTTGGTGTTTTCATAGCATGGGGCGTAGTAATTAGTCAAATAAGTTCATCATTATTACTAATCGCAAACAAAGCTGTGAAGATTTCCTGTATCATAAACATAAATATCCTGATTTTTGGCATAATAACAGTTCATTTTAAGGAAGGCTAGTATGTGGTAGGCGCCGGGAGAAACGGTATGGAGTATAGTTTCATTTTAATCGCTGTACTCTTTACAATAATTGTTTCAGATAAAAAATAAGCTGATAATTAGAAAAGAAGGTTAACGGAAG
Organism: Bacteroidota bacterium; assembly: GCA_018268135.1. Taxonomy (GTDB): domain Bacteria; phylum Bacteroidota; class Bacteroidia; order Chitinophagales; family Chitinophagaceae; genus Ferruginibacter. The sequence continues at coordinate 10,533 of JAFDXD010000034.1, read as the reverse complement.
ACCATGAACTATTTTGAAAACATTTTGCACTACATTACAATCAGAGCTTGATAGCCAGTTACAGTTTATTCGTTTAGAAACTGAAGAACCAATCAAGACGGCAGAACTTTCCATAAAGGTTCTGCTTTCTGTTATGTAAAAGTTGAAGAAGTTTACCCTCAAGTATAAGTTTAGAAATATCACTGAAGAAATTCTATTCTTTAAGATTATGTAACCTGTGCAAGCAACGCAAGATTACTCTACCAAATTCATGGTAACCTATACCGTTATAATCATTTTACCATACACATATCCTTTTAACGAATTGTAGCGGATAGCTTATGCTGTATTTTCTTGAAACTCTTTTGAGACGGTTTACTATCCATAAACAACAAAACCCCTGAAAAGAAGTGTAATCGGATTACAAACACAGTACGTTCTGAAGGGAATGTCGAACGGGACATTCGTCAACTTCACCCTGTAAAGAAGTTGGCATTTTGTAATATATTCGCAACATGGTTAGAAGGACTAACCAAAGATATTGACAATACTATTTTGTTGTTCGTCCTGATAAAGTCGAAATTATAAGTATACGAAACGGCAATTGGTGTTCACGCTATGGCGTGGGCTTCCTCTTGCAACGTATACAGGGCTTCGACTCCCCTCTGGACGTGTGACTGCGAAGTTCCACGTCTTTTTTGTGCCTATTGCTTGCCAAATTAGCCACCACTTCAATAGTGTTGTTGCAACAACATGTAATCACATCAAAACACAAACAACACAACACATGAAACAATTAATTGCATTAATGCTGGTATGCGGGATAATGACATCTTGTAAGAAGGATGACAGTAACATCAACACTGGAGGAAATAACGAGGCTATTTATAAAGGTGTATTAGTCGGCTCTGGTGATGCTTCTTTAGGACACGCTACAGGAGCGATTAGAATTAACCTCTCACCGAATGGAACATTTGCATCAGTTTATTGTTATTTTCTCGATGGTATTGATGATTCGTTGAACGTACTTATAAGCACTATTGGTAAAGAGAAAAAATTCAATACTACCATAGGAACTTATGCAGGAGGGGTTTCAATTCAATTCTCAACAGGTGTAGAAGGCAATACTCCAACCTTGTCAGGCTTTGCAACAGAAAATGGGAGCCCTTGTACTATGAATGGGGTCATTATGCAAGAAACCTCTGTACAACCAATCGGTACATTCCTAACTGTTGGGCATTCAACTACAATAGTGAGCGAAGTTATTTACAGTTTCATTCAATACGGGAATACAATAAAAGGCTATGAACGTTGGGGTACCACACGAAGCGGAAATGTTGAATCATCTGTTACTATGGGTCAATTTACAAGCGGCATTAATTTATCTGCTGCTGGCTCTTTATTTAAGTATAGCGGTATTTATAACAATTCCGATTCTACCGTAACAAGAACATATTACAACATCTCTACCAACGAAGCTGTCGGAAACTGGAAAGGATGGCGAATTAATTAATCACATTAAAACCCATTTATTACATGAAGCATCTAATTGGCAATATAATGGCTGTAGCTCTAATATTATGTAGCTGTGCTGAACATCATGAAACGAACTTGCTTGATAACACAATCTACACAGAGAAAAATAAATCAATAAAGGATACAGTTTATTCAAAAGAGTTAGTAAGAGCGCTAAAATCGCAAGCGTTGGATATTATGAATTTATATGCGACAATGACACCTGCAAAACTTGAACGTTATACTCCTTCATTTGCTATTGATTGGATGTTACAACAATTACCGAATATGAATAAGAAACAGGTAATTGCACATTTAATTGAGAGTACTAAAGAACAGAAGATACAGTTGAATAAAGACATCCAGCGACTTGGAGTAAGAATGGCACAAGAAGTAAAAGATTCAATCCGTATGTTTACAGTCAATGATTCCCTTTTATTTGCAAATTTTGAGCTATCATCATATTATATGTACAAGGATAAAAAGAATGAAGCCTTGAGCCAAATAATTTCTATATCATCAGATTCCGGGAAACATTGGCAATTCATTGATAAAGATAGTTGCAGAGAAGCGTTAGAATTAGAATTCGGAAAGCAAACTTCAAACACTATAATGAATAAATAGCCTCAATATGAAATCTATACACACTTTTCTCCTGTTATTAATTACAACAACTACATTTAATTCTTGCAGTTCAGAAGACCCATTCAATAAAATTAGCTGGTTCTTGTATGGCTTCCCAATTTTAGCCGTTTGCTTTTTTGTGTATGAGTGGCTCTTTGGCTCAAAGGATAAGAAGGATAACTCTAAAAAGCACTAATCATAGTTACCGGCTTGTCAACAGATAAAGAGCGAATACTACTTATCATTAAAGGATTGATCTGCAACTAAATTATTTAACATGAGATTTACTGGAATTGTGTTATTGATGTTAGCTTTACTGTATTATCGCTTCCTTGCATATCTTTCAAAACAAGGATATAATAACTTTGTGCAGGGTGGAATAATCACGCATGCACTAATTCTTGTTACACTTGTAATGCTGGGATTTAGTTGGCTATTTGGAAGCAAGGATAATGAAAGCAAGAAGTAGGAACATTATGTCTCAACTCCAAACCGATACTATTCACATTAACTTCAAGCGGTATAGTCTTTACTCATACCCCTTAGAGCAGTACTGGCAGTTGCATAACAACAAGCCGCCATTGTTCAGTACCACATCGGGTAACAACAGAGGTTACAGGGCTGAATGGTTGATTGAGAATTACAAGCTATACCTAATCAAGTTTTGGGGAGAGGCTTTGCTCTTTCCCGGCTACAAGGTGTATGATATTTACGACCTGTTCCCAAACCATCCGAACAGAGTATTTGCTGAATGGTACACTGGCAGTCTATCTGTAGGTATAGGGCAACGGGGAGAAAGTTTGCTCATTGAGCAATACGAAATAAAGGCAGATATTTGTAATGGTATTATTACTAACCTTGCCATGCATGACATGGTATAGATAACAGATCTTTATATAATTCTCCGCAACTGGTGCTTGAATAGGTGCTTGAAGAATTTTTGGGAGGTGCTTTGAAGGCATTTAGTCGGCTGAAACCTGCGACGGTCTTGAAAACCGTTAATCCCGACACTGTGTCGGGAGTCCGGGGGTTCGAATCCCTCTCTCTCCGCCAAGAATGTTTCAAAACTCACCAAACCCCTGCAAATCGTTGATTATGCAGGGGTTTTTATTTGGCGCTTTGCCAAATTATTCATCCGAAGTCAAATCACCAGCCTCAGTTATTGATTGACTATTGTTGTTTTACTGCAAGATTAATATCTACAAATGGTTTGTTTCTTGTTTCTGAAACCCTGTGCTTAAAGGCATTTTCCACTTACGGAATTAGTAACAAGGGTGTCAAAGGTTGTTTGGGATTTTCCATATCAGTATTCAGTAAAATAAGGAGGGAATCATCGTAATGGAGCCTATTTAAAAATATTTTAAGGTCTTAGTTAATTTTACTCATTATTTTTATCCTTTATTGTTAAAAAAATAATTAGTGAAAACTTTACTCTGTATTTTTTCTTTATTCTTTGCATCAAATATTTTACAGGCGCAAGAGTATAAATATACCTACTACCTTGATTTGCATTTAGCAGAGGTTTCGCCAAATGATGCTGTAATTATTGGCAAAGGTTTTATGGATAACGGAAACATGCACCTGGACTGTTATCTGAAAGCTGACTCCTTTTTATTTTTAAAAATAAATTATGCAGATACTTCCTTGCAAACCTATAATGGCCCATATACCAGTTATAGCAAAAGTGGTAAACCGCTCGAATATGGAAACTATAAAAATGGTATGCTTGATGGTATTAAAATGGAGTGGGATGTAAATGGAAATTTGACAGACTCACTTATTTATCTCAATAATCATTTAATTACCGAGTGTAAGTATAAATACATTGATGATAAATGTTACTTTTATCAGGTAATAGATAGCCTGGCTGATACTCTATATTCAAAAATAATAGATGATGATACAAAAGAAATAAGTGAAGTAAGATTTAAAGGGCAAAGGGGAGAGTTAATTACCTATAAAGATAATTTAGTTACAAAAGATTCTATTTTTTCTCGTGAAGAAAAAGTACCTTCTTTTCCGGGAGGGCAGTTGGCATGGTCACTTTTTTTAAGAAAAAATTTAAATCCAAATGTGCCCTTAAATAACAATGCAAAAGAGGGAACTTATACAGTTATTGTAAGATTTATTGTAAATACAAATGGAGAAATTTCCAATATTAAAGCAGAAACTAAATTTGGCTACGGAATGGAGGAAGAGGTAATCAGGCTGATAAAATCATCTCCAAAGTGGATACCAAGAACACAGTATGGGAGAAAATGGAAAGCTTTTATGAGGCAGCCTGTTACATTTTCTGTTGGCTATTAAAATTTTAGCCAATTAATGTTTTAAAAATTAAAATATGCAAGTACTACTACAAATTCTTTTAGGCCTGGTAACATTTATTTGTATTGCCGGAGGGTTAAATTTATTGATAAAAGGTACAGCCTCTTTTGTACCGGGCAATACGGCACCTTCTGTAAAGTTAGACAACCTTTTCAGGTTTTTGAGTGGTATTTATTTTGGCCTTGGGTTTCTGTTGCTGTGGGTACTATTACACATTAAAGAGCAGCATGATTTAATTTATTTAATAGGGTTAGTAGTGGCTTGTTCGGGCTTTGGGCGCTTGTACTCAAAAATAAAAGAAGGCTCCGGAGGCAAATATTTAGAATTCATAATGTATTTCGAAATAGTTTTGGGCTTTGGTATTATACTGGCTGAGTATTTGAGATAAGCGGTATAAAAATTATTTTTTTGCTTTACGATCCATTCTCCAATAAAGTCTTGCATTTATTTTACTTATTTTTTTTGCAGTATAAATAAGCCGAATTCAATACTTTTACAGGAATTGTAAAAAAATAAATTACAATTTTACAAGTCAATGGCAAAAATCCTGATAGTTGATGATTCAACTGAGTTACTCGATTTGTTTTCACTTTTACTCTCATCTCAAGGCGATCACGTACGTACTGCAACTAATATCAAAAAAGCGCAAGAGCAATTGCAATGGATAAAGTTTGATGTGGTGTTGTTAGATGTACGTTTAGGTAATGAAGATGGCAGACAGCTTTCTTATATCATATCTATGGAGTATAACATTCCTGTAATTTTAATTTCAGGTGATGCAGAGTTGTTGCGTAATTATACAACTTTTGGCGCTATGGCAGTTTTAGAAAAACCTTTTGACCTTGATGTGGTTCATAAAACCATTGAAGATGTTCTAAACAGGAAAAAATGATTTGATTATTTTTTTTCTGCTGAAGATTTGCCAATATTTAATTGTGGGGAGAGTACCCTTTTTTCAAATTGTGTTATCGGTCTTTTACTTTCTATCATCTGCAATATCAACTCTGTAGCGGCTTTGCCCATTTCTTTTGCAGGCTGCCTAATTACAGATAAAGAGGGGTTGAGCAATTCTGCAATATCAGAATTTGAAAAACCTATTAAAGCTACATCACCGGGAATGTTAAGGCCTCTCCGCATAATAGTTTTAAAACAGCCGGTGGTAAGTTTATCACTCATGGTAATAATGGCATCAGGCTTTTGCTTTAGTGTAAATAATTTATTTACAGCATCTTCAATTTCCTGAAATACCAACCCTCCATAAAAACAATGTTTTACGTATGCACTATTGTATTTAATACCATAAGCTTGTAATGCCTCTTTATATCCTGCAAGCCTTTCGGCAGTGATAGATAAAAATTCTGAATTGGATAATGCTGCAATTTTTGTATAGCCTTGTTTTATCAAATGCTCGGTAGCTTCATAAGCTCCTTTAAAATTATCTACTACCACACTGTGTGTATCTAATCCACTGGTAACTCTGTCAAATAACACAATGGGCAATCCTTTTTCTTTTAAAGCTTTTAAATGGCTTGTATCATTTGTTTCGGTTGACAATGAAATGATAATGCCATCTACCGAACGGGATGAGAGGTACTGAAGATCCATCAGCTCTCTTTCGTACGATTCGTTACTTTGAGTGATAATGATATTGTAGCCCCTGTCGTAGGCAATAGACTCAATGCCATTGATAACCTGCGAAAAAAAATTATTAGCTATTTCACACACTACTACACCTATTGACCTGGTTCGCCTTTCTTTAAGGCTTAATGCTATTGGGTTTGGGCTATAATTTAATTTTTCCGCACATTCCAATACCAATTGCTTGGTTTCGGGGCTTATTTCATAACTATCTCTTAATGCACGGGACACAGTAGAAGTAGAAACCCCTAAGGCTTTCGCAATATCTTTAATGGTAACAGCTTCAAATTTCATTATTCAAAAAAATAAAAAATTGCGGTAAAAATGCAATATGCAATTTGTAAGTTAATCAATTTTTCTTTTAAAATTTTTTATGAAAATAGAGCGAATCAGTTTTTTTGAAGAAGGTTTTTTTAAAATGACATCGTTATCGGGAACGTTTGCGTAAAAAAAATATCTTAACAATTGATTTGTATAAATTAAAATAAGTAGCATTATACCTGATTTGCTTGAGATGATTGCTGATTTGCCATGTCATCCCACATAATTTTAAATTTCAAAAACTGTAGTATGAGTAAAAAATTAACTCTTTTTACATGCTTGATTTTAAGTGCTATTTTTTCGATGGCACAAAGTAAAGTTGTAAAAGGAAGAGTTGTAGATGAAAATGGTGCCGGGTTGCAAGGGGTTACTGTTTTGCAACGTGGTTCTAAAACCGGTACACAAACAGATGCTGGAGGAAATTTTTCTCTTCCCGTTTCGGCCGCTACCAATAATTTAATTTTTAGTTCGGTAGGGTTTACAACAAAAACTGTAAATGTAAGTGGCCGTAGCACAGTAAATGTTACTTTATCAAAAAACATTACAAATGATGATGAAGTAGTGGTAGTAGGCTATCAATCTGTAAAAAGAAAAGACCTACTGGCTTCTGTGTCGTCTGTTGGTGCAAAAGATTTAAAAGATATTCCTATCAATTCTGCCGCAGAAGCTCTTAATGGCAGGCTTGCCGGTGTAACAGCTACTACTTCCGAAGGCTCACCCGATGCTACTATTAAAGTAAGGGTAAGGGGTGGTATGTCAATTACACAGGATAATTCACCATTGTATATTGTAGATGGAGTGCAAATTGAAAATGCACTATCTACATTATCGCCACAGGATATACAAAGTATAGATGTGCTTAAAGATGCTGCTGCTACTGCAATTTATGGAGCAAGAGGCGCTAATGGAGTTATTGTTATTACTACCAAATCTGGCAGGCAGGGACGCTTAAGGGTTGCATACAATGCTTATGTTGGCGTTAAATCTTTATCAAATAAATTAAAAGTACTCGACCCCTATGATTTTGTAATTTACCAATACGAAAGATCAAGAGGTAGTAGTACAGATAGTTCCACATTTGCACAGGAGTTTGGTACTACCTGGGATACTTTAAGCAATTATAAAAATGTAACTCCGGTTGACTGGCAAAAAGAAATTTTTGGAAATACCGGTTTTATGCAAACACACAATGTATCCTTATCCGGAGGCTCTAAAAAGTTTGTATATAATTTTGGATATACTTTCAATGAAGATAAAGCAGTAGTGATCAATTCAAAATATCTTCGGCACTTATTAAATTTTAGAGGAGATTATAAAGTTACCCAAAATTTAAAGTTTGGCATTACCGCAAGGTTATTACATCAGGATGTGTTTGGTGCAGGTGTATCTGATGATAAAGGTACTTCGTATAACCGTTTACGTAATACAATTCGTTATCGTCCTTTCTTGTCACCCAATCAGGCTATTGATGAAGCTGATCCATTTGCTGACCCCAATGTTGGTAATGGCCTTATCTTAATTAATCCTTTGCAATTGGCCAGTATGGAATATCGCAAAAAAACTACTGATGCGGATAATATTACTTTGAATGGCTCTTATAATATTACAAAGCACCTTTCATTTAGATCTACATTTGGATTTAATTATAACAAGGCTGTAGATCGTCAGTTTAGCGATTCTCTTACTCCCTATGCTGTATTGCAGGGGTCAAGAATGCCAATTGCAAGCTTAGATACAATCAAGCAAACTATCATTACAAATTCAAATGTGCTAAATTATAATTATAGAACAGCCAATAAAAAACACAATTTTGATGCGCTGTTGGGTCAAGAGACTTATCAACTTAGTATCACTACCACCAATCAGTTATATAAAGGGTTTCCTTTAAATACTACACCTAACCAGGCGTTTAAAGATTATTCTGCAGCTACTTCTTTTACAGGTTATCCAAGGCTTGCCAAAACTAAATACACCAATCTCTCTTATTTTGGCAGAATCAACTATTCTTTTGAGGATAAATATCTTGCCTCTTTTAATATGAGAGCAGATGGAGCGTCAAAATTTGGCCCCGGCAATAAATGGGGTTACTTCCCCGCAGGATCGCTGGCCTGGAGGGTTACTAAAGAAAAATTTATGAGTAAAGTAAAATTCATAAATGACCTTAAACTCAGGTTTGGCTATGGAGTAGTAGGTAATAACCGTATTCCTGATTATCTCTACATTTCTACTTTTAGTAGTAACGGCAATTACTTTTATGGTTTAAATAACCAGGCAATAATAGCATACTACTCTAACAGTCTTGTAAATCCAAATTTAAAATGGGAGTCAACCATTAATCGCAACTTTGGTATAGACTTGAGTTTGCTTAGAAGCAGGATAAATCTTAGCGTGGATATCTATAATAATACTTCAAAAGATTTGTTGCTGAATGTACCCATTGCTTCTACCTATGGATATTCTACACAGTTACAAAATATTGGAAGAACATCTAATAAAGGGGTAGAGTTACAATTAAGCTCTTTAAACGTTTCTAAAAAAGATTTTAGCTGGAACTCAAATTTGAATTTATCATTCAATAAAAATAAAATACTTGCCTTAGGCACCAATCAAACCAGTTATTTTCCACCTGCAAGCTGGGGTGTATCTGGCCAACCTGCTGATTATATAGTAAAAGTAGGCTCGCCTGTTGGGGCAATTTGGGGATTGGTAAATGATGGATTTTATACCGTTAATGATTTTGACTATAATACATCTACAGGAGAATATACTTTGAAAGCAGGTGTGGTATCAGATAAAAATATTATTGGTACTGTACAACCCGGGTCTATTAAATTTAAAGATTTAAATAATGATGGCTCCATCGATGTTAATAAAGATGATACTATTATCGGTAATCCTAATCCAAAATTTACGGGAGGTTTCAATAACCAGTTTACTTACAAGCGGTGGGATATGAGCGTATTTGTAAATTTTTCTTATGGAAATGATGTGTATAATGCCAATAAGGTAGAACTAAGTAATGGATATACTGCCGATGCAAATCTATTGCAATTAATGCAGGGCCGTTGGAAAACAATTACTCCAGATGGACAAGTAGCACAATATGTAAATTCATCCGGAAAAGTAATTGGTATTGCGCCCGACCAGCTTTCTGCTCTCAATGCCAATGCCTCTATTTGGCAGCCTGTAAGGAGCGCCGGTGCATTTTATCCAAGTAGTTGGGCTATAGAAGATGGTTCGTTTTTACGCATCAATAATATTACACTGGGTTACACTTTCCCGGCGGTATCATTGGGAAAATTAAAAATGAGTAAATTAAGATTGTATTTTACGGCAAATAACCTTGGGGTATTTACCAGCTATACAGGCTACGACCCGGAAGTAAGTGTACGTTCAAATCCAGTAACACCGGGGCTTGATTATTCTGCCTATCCAAAAAGTAAATCATTCATTTTTGGTGTAAATGCATCGTTTTAATATTGATAATAATTTTTTTATGAAAAATAATATTTTAAAGATAACAGCTTCCATTGTTGCAGGCACATTCCTTCTGTTAGGAACAGGCTGCAAAAAATTTTTAGACCAACAGCCCATTACCGATGTTGGCCCTGCAGTGGTATTTAAAGATGTGCCAAGTACTTATAAAGCACTTGCAGGAGTGTATAGCCAACTTAGTGGCGATAATGGTTTTGGCATCAGGCTTAGTTTGTATTATACATTAGATAATGATGAAATGCAGGGTCCTACCGGATCATCTGATAATGATAGAAGAGATATAGTTCGATATAGCGCTACCGCAGGTAATGCACAGTTAACAAAACCTTTTAATCAGCTTTTTCAGGGTATTGAGTTTGCCAACAATTGTATAGATAATATTCCTAAAATGTCTCTTTATACCAATGGCTCCGATCAACAGCAAAAGCAATTAAAAAGAATGTTGGGCGAAGCGCTCACCTTAAGGGCTCAGTTTTATTTTGAAGCCATTGTAAACTGGGGCGATTTGCCGGCAAATTTTCAATCTGCATCCTTACTTGCTTTATCAAACCCGTTCCCCGTAAGAGTTAGTACGGATACTTTGTACGATCATATTATTGCCGACCTTAAAACTGCAGAAGACCTGGTGCCATGGCG
>JAFDXD010000033.1 GCA_018268135.1 Bacteroidota bacterium | reverse complement strand
TTCTTTTGCCTCTGCCCTTGAAATTCCTAAATTTTCGGCAAGGCCAAAAGCTCCCTGCCCGTATATTATGCCAAAGTTTACACTCTTGGCTTTGTAGCGCATTTCTTTTGTAACTTCTTTTTCTGATACATTAAAAACTTTTGCTGCCGTAGCGGTGTGTATATCAGTTCCGGTTTTAAATGCTTCGCACATATTGGCATCTGCGCTAATGGCCGCTACAATGCGAAGCTCTATTTGCGAATAGTCTGCCGATACCAATACATGGTTTTCATCCCTTGGTACAAAAGCTTTGCGTATTTCTCTTCCTTTTTCTGTTCGTATCGGTATATTTTGAAGATTAGGGTTATTGCTACTGAGCCTTCCGGTTACAGCAACGGCTTGTGCATAGTTAGTATGTACCCTGCCGGTTTTAGGATTTATCATTAACGGTAATGCATCTACATAGGTTGATTTTAATTTAGTAAGCTCTCTAAAAGTTAATATGTCGTCGCATATTTTATGTTGGTTGGCAAGCTTTATCAATACATCTTCTCCGGTAGCATATTGCCCTGTTTTAGTTTTTTTAGCCTTGGGATCTAGTTGTAATTTTTCAAAAAGCACTTCGCCCAATTGTTTTGGCGAAGCCAGGTTAAACTTTACACCCGCCTGCTCGTACACAGCATTTTCGGCAAGCCTGGCTTCGGCCTCCAATTCTTTAGAGTAAGTTTTTAAAAAATCTACATCTACTTTAATGCCTTCAAACTCCATATTGGTAAGTACTTTTACCAAAGGGTTTTCTACTTCGTAAAATACTTTTTCTACATCTATAGTTTTTAGTTGTGGCAAAAAAACATTTTTTAATTGCAAGGTAATATCCGCATCTTCCACCGCATATTCTTTTACTTTTTCAATTTCTACATCTCTCATATTTCCCTGTGCTTTTCCTTTTTTGCCAATCAGCTCTTCAATATGCACCGGCTCGTACCCAAGATATTTTGCGCTTAAAACATCCATGCTGCTTTTGCCATCCGGCTCTAATACATAATGGGCCAGCATAGTATCAAAAATATTTCCTTTAAGCTCAATGCCATACCATTTTAGCACCAGCATATCATATTTTAAATTTTGCCCAACCCAGGTGATTGAAGCATCATTAAAAAGAGGAATGAATTGTTTTAAAATTTTTTCGGTAGCAGCTTTTTCTGCCGGGCAGGGCACATAGTATCCCTCGCCGGGATGTATGGAAAAGCTTAGCCCTACCAGCTCTGCAAGGTTGGCATCTATATGAGTAGTTTCAGTATCAAAGCATATTTCGGGTTTGCCTGATAATGTTTTTATTAATTTTTCAATAGCGGCATCATCATTTATTAAAGTGTAATGATGTGTTGTATTGTGTATATTTTTATTTACCAGCATTACAGTTGGCTGGCTTTCTGTAATTGTTTGTTCGGGTTTTGTATTTTCAATATTTCCAAACAAATTCATTTGCCCGCTTGCGGGTGTGGGCGGTATTGCTTCGGTGGTAGATTGTATGGCAGTGCCGAGTATTCTTTGGCCAATAGTTTTAAACTCTAATTCTGTAAAAATATCTGTCAAAGCATCCCTGTTCCATTCTTTTATTGCAAAATCTTCTTCATGAAATGTTACTGGCACATCTAAAATAATTGTGGCAAGTTTTTTACTCATTATTGCATCCTCTTTTCCATTTCTAATTTTTTCTCCAATAGAGCCTTTAATTTCATCTGCATGAGCCAAAATATTTTCGAGAGTTTGGTATTCTTTTAAAAGTTTTGCAGCGGTTTTTTCGCCTACACCTTTAATGCCGGGGATGTTATCAACAGCATCTCCCATCAATCCTAAAATATCAATTACCTGGCTCACATTTTCAATGTCCCATTTTTTACAAACCTCTTCAGGCCCAAGAATTTCTACCGTGCCGCCCTGATAACCGGGTTTGTATATTTTTATTTTTTCAGTTACAAGCTGCCCATAATCTTTATCAGGTGTTACCATCAGTACTTCGTATCCTGCTTTTTCGGCCTGCATGGCCAATGCCCCAATTATATCATCTGCTTCATATCCATTTTTTTCAATGCAGGGGATATTAAATCCACTGATAATTTTTTTTATATCGGGGATGGCGGAGATAATATCTTCCGGGGCTTCCTGCCTGTTGGCTTTATAGTCTGCAAAATCAGTATGGCGCTCTGTAGGTGCATGAGTGTCAAAGCACACAGCCATGTGAGTGGGATTTTGATTTTTTATCAGTTCAAGTAATGTATTGGTAAATCCAAACTGTGCATTGGTATTGCGGCCTTTACTTGTAATTCGGGGATTGCGTACCAGGGCATAATATGCCCTGAAAACAAGCGCCATTGCATCTAATAAAAATAATTTTTTTTGCATAAAGCAAATGTACTTTTTTAGTGTGTGAATTAAGGGGGTAAAATAATTATTTACCAAAAAGATGAAAGTAGCAATGGTATTAAAATAATGAAAATCGGCATTTGCCAAACTTCATATAGAAATATAAATCTGCAATGCAGCCTGCTACTCATTTTATCAGAATATTTTATCCTGATAAAAAAATTATTAAGCGCTACGCTATTATTGAGCAGCAGGTTTCTCTTCTTTATGATGTATGATGCGTAAAAAAGTAGGAAGTACTATCAAAAGCAGGGGCAATGCAAAACACAAGCCACCAATAACTGCAATTGCCAAAGGCTGATGCAATTGGGCTCCGGCTCCAATGCCTAAAGCCAGTGGCATGAGGGCGATAATAGCGCCCAATGCTGTCATTAATTTTGGTCTTAGGCGGGCACTGATGGCATACACAATACTTTGTTGGGTACTCATGGTAAGCTTTGCCTGTAAATATTGCTGGTAAGTAAATATGGCATTTTCGCCTATAATCCCTACAATCATAATGATGCCTGTATAGCTTCCTACATTTAAAGGAGTGCCGGTAATATAAAGAGCCAATAATGAGCCGGCTACACCCAATATTGCCAACAAAATAATAAATAGAGAAACTATTACTTCTCTAAACAATGCCAGCAGTACAATAAATACCAGTAGGCAGGCTGCCAGTAAAATATAAAGTAATTCGTTAAATGCCTGTTGTTGCTGTGCATAAGAGCCTCCGTACTCTATGTGAAACCCCGGGGGTAAAAATATTTTAGCTTTTATTTCTTTTTGTATGTCTTTTAAGGTGCTGCCCAGGTCCCTGTTTTCGAGCCTTGCGGTTACTGCGCCAATTCTGTTTTGGTCTTCTCTTTCTACCTGTGCTACGCCGGGTTGCAATTGTATATCAGCAATGGTATTCATTGGTTTTAAAAGACCATTGGGCAAAAATATATTTCCTTTTTTTAGAGAAGCTACATTTGTTTTTTGTGCATTGGGGTATAGCATCCTAATGTTTACCAATTGCTCTTTCTCCATTAAAGTACTTATAACTGTTCCTTCAAGTTGGGTTTGTAACTGAAACTGAAAATCGGAAGGTGAAATATTAAATTGTGCCAGCTTTGCCACATCGGGATGTACAATAATTTCAGGCCCGGCTATTACAATGCCGTCAAATACATCTGCTGTGCCTTTTACATTGCTTACAATATCTGCTACCTGTTTAGATAGATTTTGAATGGTTTGTTGATTATCTCCGTAAATTTTTATTTCTATTGGCTGCACACTGCTCATCAGGTCGCCAAGCATATCGCCAATTACCTGCCCAAAATCAATTGTAAGTTGTGGTAAGGATTTTTGTATCTGTGCTCTTATTTCTGAGGATACTTCATCCGTACTTTTGCTTCTGTTTTTTTTAAGGTTAATTAAATAATCTCCCCGGTTTTGTTCTGTAATAAAAAATCCCATCTCTGTTCCTAACCGCCGGCTATAGCTTTGTACCTCAGGTTGTTTTTGCACAATACTATCTACCAGTTTCAGCATGCGGTCTGTTTCTTCCAGGCTAGTACCAGGCGGGCTGTTGTAATCGAGTACTATACTGCCTTCGTCCATCTCTGGCAAAAAACCAGATGGCAGCTTACCCGGCAGCAGCCATATCAGTAATGCACACACGCAGGCAAATAATAAACCCCAATACACATGTTTTATAAAAAACAAAATCCATCTGCCACCTGAAGTTTTAGTTTGATGCACCGGGGCAGTATTTTTTTTCTTTGAAGCCGGAAGCATTACAATAATTGCAGGAAGCACAAGCCATGTTACAAAAAAAGAAGCGGTTAAAGTAATGATCATTGTAAAGGCAAGTACTTTAAAATAAGCACCGGCAACACCTGTCATTAATACAAAGGGAATAAAAATTACAATGGTGCTTAAAGAAGATGCAACCATTGCCGGAAATAAATAATTGATGGCTTTGCTTACAATTTCTTTTGTGGGTTCGTTTGTAGTTTCCTCTTTAATGCGGTGTATTTGCTCAGTTATAATTACCGCATCATCTATCATTAAGCCTATGGCAGCAGCTATGGCGCCCAATGTCATTATATTAAAAGTGTAGCCAAAAGCATATAAACCTGTAAGGGTAAGCCCCAATGTAGTAGGGATGGTGAGCAATACCGCCAGGCTCGATTTCCAGGATCTTAAAAATACTATTACAACTATGATGGCAAGCAGTAAGCCTATCCATAATACATCTTCAATGCTTTTTACACTGTCATTTACAAAATCTGATTGAAGATAATAGGGTGTAATTTTTATATCGGAAGGTAATATATTTTTAAGTTCTTTAATTTTTTTTAAGATGCCATTGTTTACTTCAATAAGGTTTGCAGCAGGTTGTTTTATTACAGCTATTAATGGCACATCTTTTCCGTTGGCGTTTATTTTTACATATTCTTTGGCTGCTGCAATTTTTATATCTGCTACATCTTTAAGCAGTGTAACTCTTTTGGAAGAATTACGAACTACCAGGTTACTTAATTCATCCTTAGAATCAATTGCATTATCTGTAATAGTAAGGTATAGCCTGTTATAATCACTAATGTAGCCGTTAGATTGCAATACATTTGCCTGCGACACTATGGTGCTAATTTGCTGAGGGGTAATGCCTAATTCGCTTAATTTATCTTGCTTTAAAATTATTTGATACTCCTTGGTTTTGCCACCGGTAATGGCAATATCTGCTACACCGGGTACAGAAGATAAAAATGGCTTTACCTGAAATTGGGCTATTTTTTTTAATTCGATGGCCGAGCGCTTGCCCTCAATGCTAAAGCCCATTACGGGCAATATGGAGGGGTTCATTTTTTCAACAGAAATTTGTGTGCCCGGCAAAAGATCGTTGCGGATATTATTAATAAGAGATTCCAGTTGTAGCTTAGCTACATCTACATCTGTATTCCATTTTAAAAACACTGATATTTCGCAACTGCCTCTTGATGTGGTACTCCTGATATAATCGAGCCCCTGCGTTTTTTTTATAATGTTTTCTAAGGGCACCGTTACAGTAGCCATCATTTTATCTACTGGCTGCTGTCCTGCATCTGCAATCACTTTTAACTTTGGAAAAGTAATATCAGGAAACAAACCGGTTTTTAAATTAGAGTAACTAAAAAACCCGGCCACTATTACGATAATGGCTAAGCCAAGTAAAGTTTTTTTATGATAGGAATGATATTGATTCATTCTGCAGAGGTTTTTTTATCGCCGGTAGTTACAATAGATGAGTCTGAAAGCCCATATCCGCCTGTTACTATAATTTTGTCTGTCATATTTACTCCCGAAAGAATTTGAATAAGGGAGTCGTGTTGCAAACCTGTTTTTACAGGTACTTTAATTGCAATAGAATCATTTACCAGTTTCATTACCCAAAAGTTTTCCTGTGTTTCATCGGTCTGAATAGCTTCCAGCGGTAGCGATATGGCTTGACTGGCCTGCATCATCGGAATTCTAACAATGAGGTTCATATTTTCGGGCAGTAAACTATTGCCCGGAAACCTAATAAGGTATGTTTGCGTTTGCGAAGCAGAATCTATATAAGGCACTACCTCTTGTATTTGTGCATTGATTACTTTGCCATCAGGAAATTGTACAGAGCATCCTTTGCCTTTATATACCTGTGCATGGTACTCGTAGGGTACATTGATAGATATTACCAATGACGAAGGGTCTGTAACATTGGCTATTATATCTCCTTCGTTTACAAAATCGCCTTTGTTGTAATTAACAGCAGTGATAATGCCCGATACACTTGAAGATACATTGATAGGTACTTTAAACTGCTTGAGTGAAGGCTCTTTTGAATCAATATTACTTAACGCATTTTGTTCTTTTGTTTGTATGCTGCAAAATATGGTGCCGGATGCAATATGATCGCCGGGCTTCCATTTCATACTGGTAAGGTAGCCTGTAATGTTTGCCCGAATGACTGCTTTTTTTTGAAAAATTGTATTGCCATTGAGTTGAATAAAATCAGCAAAGCCTTGTAGTGTAGGCGTGGTGATGGTTACAGCCGTTTTTGGTCTTTCAGTTTCGTCTGCTTCTACAGCCTGGTTTTTACATGATGCAAAAAATATAGCCAGGGTATAGCAAACAAAAGCAATGGTAGTACTAAGTTTCATACCAGGTATTTAGTGGTTGTAGTAATTGTATAAGATGATGTAGAGCAAAATATTTGTTTCAGCAATTGCTTTATTTTTTTGCATTACACTATACTCTTGTAATGCATTGATGTAATCCATTACGGTTACCTGCCCGCTTACTACTTTGTCTTTTATAATATCTAAAAGCAATTGTTGTTTTTGTATCAGCTCAGAGTTGGCAATAGAGGAGGCTTTCCATTGTTCAATTTGTTGTTTTGCATTACGCAGGTTGCTCTCAAGCAATAGCGATGCATTGTCCCTATATAATTTCTGATTGTTTATTAAAATAGAGGTGGTTTGATTATTGAACTTGCGTTGCCGCCCATCACTAATGGGAATGGCTACATGCACTGCTGCACTTACCCCCACATTGCGATAAGCATTTGTAAGGTTGGTAGCATTAATTCCTCCCGACCCCAATATACTTACCTGGGGTTTGTATTTATTATTAAATACATTTTGCTGTGCAATCAAATTCAGGCTGTCTAATTCAAATTTTTGTTGATAATACCTTTGGGCTGGATCTGGCAAAATAAAAATTTCAGGCTTTTGTAATACATAAGTTGTGGTATCTTTTATTAAGGAAAAGTTTTTCAATAACTCTATACCATTCTTATAAGCATACTGCATTTGTTTTAAATCATTAATGGCATTTTGTAATTGTATATCAAGTAATAAAAAATCATTTTGCTGAAGCAATCCTTTTTGCACCAGGGCGGCTACCAGTGGTTTCCTGTTTTGCATCATATCAATTATATGTTGCAAATAATACGTTTGCTGTAAAAACTGGTAAGTAATGATGTATTGATCGGTGATGTTTTTTTCTACATCATATTTTATTTGAAGGGATGAGTTGGCAGTAACTTTTGCCTGTATATTATTTTGAGCGTATAAATTATTAATAACCCCTTTATTTAAAATATTCACCGCTACATTTACCTGGGCGGCATACAAGCCCCCATTGGTAATGCCGGCATTGTAGCCAAAAGCCTTTGCAGAAGGGTTGTCTGTAATGCTGATGACTTTTCCATTATCATTAAAAAAAGGAGCAAATAAATAATCACCGGTAGCACTTACCTGTGGCTTTTTGTTTTGCGCAGCTATAATTTCTTTTTGTATGGAAAAGTATTGGGCAAGGTTTGTATTTTCTAACAGGGTAGGATTATTTTGCAAGCCCGACTGTACAAAAAAAGACAGGTCTTTTTCCTGGGCAATTAATTGCATAGGAATCATTGCCAGCAATAAAAAAAATCTCTTCATCCCTTACTATCTAATTGTAATATTAAGTTATGGCCCTACTACTAATACCTGAAAAGTTCCGGGCTTCAATTTTGCCCTGCCTGTTTGCCCCGGGGCTAATGGCTCTAACTCCGATGCCGGTAAAAATAACTGGTGAGTAGCCGGGTCTAGAGCAATTGTACGGGCGCTTTTTTTAGAAATAATATTATCGGTAACCGAAAAATTATTTTCATCTTTTTCATTCACTACCGTAATAGTGCCTTCACCATTAGCAGTATAAATGTTTTTTAATGCAGGGTCAAAAGCTACACCATCGCAGCCATCGCCTATTGGCAGTTTATCTACTATCTTCCCGCTGTTTGCATCTACTATCATCAATAGCTTATCGCAGCCGGCAAACAGGCGATTGGTATTTACATCTATTGCCAACCCAGTAGGCCCATCACCGGGTGCAATGGACCAATGGCTGATTACTTTAAAACTTTTTACATCTATTGCAACTATTTCATTTTTATCTTCAATGTTTACAAATATTTTACCCTTTCCGTCAGATACAGCAGTTTCGGGTTTGCCGCCTACATCAATACTATCTACCGCTTTATTTAGTTCGGGGTCAATAATAGTTAGGTTCTTACTTCTACCATTGCAGGTAATAATTTTTTTTGAATAAGGCTCATACATGATGGCATCGGGATTGGTGCCGGTTTTTATTTGCGCTATTGGCTGATTGTTGGTGAGATTAAATACAGTAACAGTATTCAGCCTTCCATTACTTGTAAATCCTTTGTTAGCGGCAGCATCAAAAGCAATACCATGTACCCCAATTGTATTTTCAATAATTCCAATAGAATCGCCGGTATTTTCGTCTAAAATATTTACCTGCTTGCTGTGGCTTACATACAACCTGTTATTGCCGGGGCCTACTGCTATATAATCCCATCCACCATTGCTTAAGATGGGGTATGACTTAATCAGGTGAAACTTTTTTACATTTTGCGAAAATGCCGCAAGTGATAAAAAAATAAATAAAGCTACAGTTGTAATTTTTTTCTGCATGAGTTTATGTTTTTTAAACTTTTTAGTATGTTGCCCTATTATAAAAATAGATGCTGTAAACCTACCCATCAATTCTGAATGCAAATTGAATTTTGCAGTTTTGCTAATTTTACAGGTATCCTTGCAAAAAAATATTTGAGGATTTTAAAATTTATACTCGAGATACACAGGTAACATTGCCCTCCATGTTGGCCAATCGTGTTTCCACTCATTACCCCAAATATCCAGTTCATGATGAATGTCTTTGCTGTTAAGTACATCGCTAAATCTCCGGGAAGCATCGGGGTCTTCAAAATCACCGCTGCCTGTAGCAATATGAATATGATTGCTTTTTCTAATATTGTCTAAATACCAGGAGTCGGTAAGGTTGGGGATATAATGAGATGGCGAATTAAAATACACCTGATCGTCATAAAATCCTTTGGTATATTCAGTAAGGTCATACACGCCACTCATGGCTATTACGCCATTAATAAGGTCGGGGCGTTTTAAAAATAAATTCATACTGTGTAATGCGCCAAAGGATGCGCCACAAGTAATGATAGGGGTTTCATTAGAAGTGTTTGTTTTGATAAAAGGTATCACTTCTTCAAATACATATTTATTAAACTGATTTTGCCTGATGGCTTTATGTTCGCCAAGCATTTCATTATTAAGCCAGCTTTCATTATTAATACTATTGATAGAGAATACTCTTACTTTACCATTATTGATAAATGGGGCAAGCTCATCCATTAATTGAAAACGCTCATACTCCAGATAATCTGCTGCCGCAGTAGGTACCAGTAATAAAGCAAACCCATAATGGCCATAAGATGCTATGGGCATATCTTTTTGTAGGGATGGGCTAAACCAGCCTGATAATTCTCTTTTCATAAAAATAATGATTGATGTATTGTAAATATAAAAACAAAATCGAAGTGAAAGTAATAATTAACCGGTTGTTTATTAAAGGTTGATTGAAAAAGTATGACCGGGTATTTATTTGTTTATTTTACTTTGTAAATTAAATGTTTAGATTTAGATATATTGATATCAAACCTTTATTCCTATTAGGTATTTCTTAAAGGCAACCATTCAAATTTTCTTAACGCTTTTTTTATGAGGCCAAGTACCAAGCTTTGCAAATTTGTTTTGTGCACATTCTGCCTAATCCTATAAATGTTTAACAACTTTTAGTGTACAAAGGCTGTTGAAATTGAAAAAGCATTCTTATTTTTGATAATACTAAAATTTTTAAAAATGCTTCGTACCATACAGTTTTTATTTTTTGGATTATTGCTAAGCGTAGGCCTGCTCTCTTGCGAAAAAGAGTACAGTATTGAGAATGGGGGCGGAGGGCCTATCAATACGGGCAGTGCAGTATTTACTTTTGATGGCGCTCCGGGCGCCTGCTTAAGCCCGGTGATTAATGGAAATTATTCTATGGGAGTAGCAATGGTAGCAAGTAATAATGTAATTCTTACGGTTAATGTTGTTACCGCAGGTACTTATACTATTTCTACCGGTTCGGTAAATGGAGTTAGTTTTTCAGCTACATCAAGTTTTTCGCAAACAGGGCCCGCCATTATACAGCTTATTGCAAGCGGCACCCCTACGGCAGCCGGCACATTTAATTATACACCGGGCAGCAATGGCTGTGCATTTAGTGTAACCTTTACGGGAGGAGGCAGTAGTAGCGGTACGGCTAATTATACCTGTACATCTATCAATGCTACCGGCACATATACGTCAGGCTCTACCTTAGGTACGAGCAATACTTTGGTATTGCAGGTAAATGTAACCACTGCGGGTAATTATTCCATAAATACAGGCACGGTAGATGGCTTTGGATTTAGCGGTAGTGGTACTTTAGCTACAGGCGCTCAAACTATAATACTGCCTGCAAATGGTATTCCGGCCTCTGCCGGCACTGCATCTTTTACCATAGGAAGTAGTTGTACTGCTACAATCCCGGTAGCGCCGGCAAGTAGTGGTGGTACAGATTTTTTAAAAGGAACCATTACCGGCACATCTACTAATACATTTAATACCGGCCTTAGTGGCGTATTTTCACCTTATAGCTCGCCAGTACCCGGAACATTAACTTTAAGCGGCTCTGCCGGTACCGAGTCTGTTGATATTGCTTTTATGAATACCACCGGTAATATCACTGCCACTACTTATAAAAATGTAAGTTTAACTAATTTAGTTTCCGGAGTTGTTATTAATTATGTTGATAATGCCTCCAACACCTGGACCTCCTCTGCTACTGTAGCCAACACATGTACTGCTACAATTACCAGTATTACCAGTACAAGGGTAAATGGTACTTTTAGCGGTACCTTATATAACTCAAGTGGCACCCTTACTAAAACTATTACCAATGGCTCTTTTAGTGTGCCACTTTAATTAAATAAAATTTATATCAATAGAAAGAGGCTGTTTTATTAGTAAAACAGCCTCTTTGCATTTTATCATTTCTATCATCATCAAGGTTACTCCATCACACCTTCTTTAATTTCTGTCCACAATTCTCTATAGCATTTTGCCGCATAGCTGCTATTGGCAAACTCCATGATGGGAGCCTTATGTATTCCCATTTTTTCTACATCGCTTAAATAGGGAATGTAATTTTGAAAAAAGCGTTTATCCTTATACAATTCTTCCATAATTTCATTGTGCATATTTTTTCTTAAATCTGTCATTGTAAAAAAGCACATCATTTTGCTTAGGTCAAGATCTTTTTCTTTAAAATAATCTTTTACCATGTGGTAGGTTCTTACAGAAAGTGTAGTTGGGATTACGGGCATTAATACAATATCTGCTGCATTAAAAATATTTTCTGATAAAGCCGAAAAGCCGGGAGGGCAATCTATAAAAACAAAATCATACTCCTGGTCTAATTGTTTAATCACAGCCTTTAGCCTGTTTTTATTACCCTTCATTTCTTCAAGCATAATATCAAAGCTCTTTGATGAATTGTCGGCCGGTATTACATCTAACAATTCAAAATCTGTAGAGAGAATTGCATTTTCAAGATCAGCATCTTTAGTTACTAATTTTTTTATACCGGGATGAACCTTTGGCTTTACTTTGTAATAAAATGAAGATGAACCCTGAGGGTCAATATCCCAAAGCAGGGTTTTAAAACCATCTGCAGCGGCCAGGTACGCAAAATTTACACAGCTTGCTGTTTTGCCAACGCCGCCTTTTAAGTTGTACAGTGCAATAACTATCATATAATTATAAAGGTTTAGTGCTTGTAAACAATTGTATGTTGAAAGGTAATAAATTATTTCTTTAATGTATAATGTTTTGCCCGGCTATTGGTTTTGTAATAATAAAAAGGTATTAAAACCAGCTGGCAGAGGGGTAAATTGAAGAAATGAAAATGAAAACCATGATGTAAATGTGCCCGTAGGCAAATAGTTTTACAAGTGAGCTGAGAGAGTATGTACAGCTATTAAGAATCTACTGCAGGCTCTTAGGTAAATCAGTTTTTATAGCGGTTAATTTTTCTTTTTAAGGGATAAATAATCGAGATAGTATAATATTTTTATAGAAATCGTATTGTTTTGGGCAGACTTCATGGTGTAGCTAAGGTTTTTAAAATAACCCTGTTGTAATGCCAGGTTGCCGGGGGCAATTGCATTTTTCCATACAATATTGATAAAGCTTCCCGGAGCAAATTGCAATGAATATACCATATCAATATTAAAAAGATTGAGATTATAATCTTTATTGCCGATGTAAGTATTGTTGGCAGATAAGGTACCATCGTTATTAAGAGTATAGTATTGCTTATATATTACCTGGCTCCAATAATGCCTGGCGGTACAATTAATATAAGAGTTTTTACTAAAACTATATTTTATACCTAGCGAATTTTCAACAGTATTTCTATTACGTCTTCCAAAAATGATGTCATTAGTTACAGTATCCATATCTGCATAGCCGGCAATGTTGGCAGATGTAGAGTAAGAAATGTTTTGAGAGATTGAAAATTTATTATTAAAGCGGTATTTATGATATACATAAGTTGACAAGCTATAGCCTGAAAATTGTTTTAGAAAAATCAGGGAGGTTTCTGTACCTGCCGAATATTTTTTTATTTCATTGCTATTTAACCAAACTTCGCCACCATATTGTGCATATGTTTTAAATACCCTTCCTGCCTGTCTTGGTTCATAAAAATCATTTCCATTACCGGTGTAGTTTGCAGATAGGCCTCCATCCCACAGGTTTTTAAAAGTGCCATTTACATTTGTATTGATATTAAAACTTTGGAATGCGCCATCGGAAAAGCGATGGCTTAAATTATTGTTTAAATTAAAATATAAGTTATTGTACCATTTATTTGGCTTTAGCCACCGATACCCTACATAAAAGGAGTGGTTTAAATAATCATTGTTGGTAAAAAATCCCAAATCATTTTGCTGGTATTTATTATCTGTCAAATCCTGCGATAATTCAGCATGAAATCGCCCTCCCGTCTTTGCTATGTTAATACTATTAGAATAACCTGCAATATTTCCGGAAGCAGAGCTGATATTGCTCATGGCAAATTTTCCATTAAGATTGTAGGTATTTTTTTTATTATTAAAATCAAATACTGCCGCCGTTACATTGGCATCGTAGTCTTTACCATTTCTAATTACGCTGGTGTTTATTAAAGAAATGGATGAATTGTTTTTTAAAACCTGGTCTAATACAAAAATATTATCATTGGTTAAAGCGCCAGTTTGCACTTTTCTTTTTTGATGTGTAACAGAATCTTCAATAGTGGCGTACATAGCCTTACTAATAGCATTAAAAAAGCCAATGCCAAGCCCGTTTTGATTTCGGCCCGAAACTTTGGTTGCATTGATAAGTTTACTTTCTGAAGGGTTGTCTATAATAATTTCATTTGTATTTAGAGCAATATCATTTTTGTGAAGCGGCTCTCCTCCTATTCGGCGGGAGTAAAATAAATTTCCTTTATTAAAAAGTTCTGTACCTTCTGTAAAAAACGGCCTGTTTTCGGCATACTTTACTTCAAAAGGCGTGAGGTTTAAAACTTTTTTATCGCTTTGTACCTGGCCGAAGTCAGGTATCAGCGTCATATCCAAAGTATAATTTTGGTTGATGCCATATTTTACATCCATGCCGCCATTGATAGATGTAGTGGTATTTTTTACCCCGGGAGTATTGTATGGATAATGATTTAAGTAAGAAGAAAAATAGGGAGAAAATGATAACCTGACCGGCGGTTTAATATTAGTAATACCATCCCATATTCCTTCCTGATTAATAAATCCATTTATGGTAGGCAATACGGGGTTCCACATATATTGTTGCCCGGTTTTTTTTCTACGGCGGGTAATATTGAGGCCCCAGGTTTTGGTATTTTTACTAAAGCGTAATGCTGAGTAAGGAATACGCATTTCAAATGTCCAGCCATTATTTACTATTTGTGCTTCGCTGTACCAAACGGCATTCCAACTATCATCTTCGCCCCCATTATTACCGGTGTTAGAATATTTTGCATCATACTGCTCGCCCAGGGGTGTTACATAAAAGCCGGAAGCATTTATTTTATCATGATAGGTATCAAATATTACTCCAATAAAATCATTTGAGCCAATTTGGTCTCTCCCTGCAAGCTCTCTCGAAATACTGTCTGGCGTTTGTTCGTAACAATGTCCGCCAATGTAGATGGAAGTATTGTCGTATAAAATATACACTTCGGTGCGGCTGTTATAATTTTCGGGCTTGCCTGCAGAAGGCCTGTATTCTATCAGGTTGCCTGCCATGGGTGCGGTTTTCCAGGCGCTGTCATCTAATTTGCCATCTATCTTAATGCTACCCAATAGGCGCTTGGCCTGAAGGGTTTTTACAGCAGGCTGTGTTATTTGAGCATGAGTTTGTATAAACAAAGCAATACTCATAAACAAGGCCCAAACAATTCTATTAGTCATGGCAATAACTTTTTGTGAATGGCTTTACGAAATTATACGTACAGCTCTCACAAAAGTTACCACTCATCAAAACAAAAATTTTATTGGCAATCTTTTAACAGCAGGAGGCATTCAGTATTAAACAAACAAATCATTGTACAATTGCCCTCCCGGTACTACTGAGTATTTATCAAGGTTTGTGATGCCTTCGGCGGCAAGCACTTCTTCATCAATAAATGTATTGCCAGTGCATTGTGCAGAAGGCTTATTTAAAATATAGTAAGCGGCATCGGCTACAATATCTGTAGTACGGCTCATGTTGATGAGCATTTGGCCCCCTAATAAATTTTGTACGGCTGCTGTAGCAATGGTGGTTTTAGGCCACAAAGCATTACAGGCAATGGCATCATTTTTTAATTCGGCAGCAAGCCCCATCATTATCATACTCATGTTGTATTTGCTTAGCGTATAAGCTATATGGTTAGCAAACCACTTCATGTCCATATTAATAGGAGGCGATAAAGTAAGGATATGTGCCCTGTTGCTTTTGCGCAAATGAGGGATACAGGCTTTGCACATAAAAAAAGTACCCCTCACATTTATATCATGCATCAGGTCAAAGCGCTTAGGCTCTGTTTTTTCAGTAGGAGTAAGTGATATGGCAGAGGCATTATTTATCAATACATCAATGCCACCAAACTGCTCTACTGCTTTATTTACGGCTTGCTCTATTTGATTTTCGTCTCGTATATCGCAAGGTATGGGCAGGGCTTTGCCTCCGGCATTTTCTATTTCTTTAGCTGCAGAATAAATGGTTCCCCCTAATTTAGGATTTTCTTCTACTGACTTAGCAGCCACTACTATATTAGCGCCTTCTTTTGCCAATCGCAGGGCAATGGCTTTACCAATACCACGTGATGCTCCTGTAATAAAAATAGTTTTATTTTGAAATGACATAATATTTGCTTTAATGATATAAGTAGTGTGCTGCTTAATTTTTTTTTCAATAAACTTATCTAACCATCAATTACAATAATACTGCCTCGTGAGTAATATTGGTATTGTACAATTTTGATATGGGGCAGTTTGCTTTTGCATCTGCTACGGCAGCATCAAACTGCTCTTTATTAATACCGGGTATTTTTGCTTTTACCTGCAAATGGCTTTCGGTAATGGCGCCATCAGCAAGAGTAATATCGCACCTGGTATCAATACTTTCGGCAGTAAAGCCGGCGGCATTAAGTACAAAACTTAATTTCATAGAAAAACATCCTGCATGTGCTGCGGCTACTAACTCTTCGGGATTGGTACCTACGCCGTTTTCGAACCGGCTGCTAAATGAGTATTGAGTTTTATCAAGCGTAGTACTTTGTGTACTTACATGGCCTTTACCTTCTTTGCCGGTGCCTTCCCATAATGCTGTTGCAAATCTTTTCATTGTTTTTATTTTTTTAGGATGAATAATTATTTTTTTAAAAATTGTTTTTCTAAATCTGCTTCATTGTACCCAATTAATATTCCATTATTACATTCTATCACCGGCCTTTTTATCAGGCTGGTATGTAGCTGCATTAATTTGATGGCGGCGGCCTGTGTTGTAATACTGCTTTGTGTGGCAGGGTCTGTATTTCTCCAGGTGCTGCTTTTTTTATTTAACAATAACTGCCAGTCGGCATATTTACACCAGGCTTTTAACTTTGCAATAGCGATACCATCGGTTTTATAATTGTGAAAAATAAAATCTATTTTATTCGCTTTAAACCAGGTGAATGTTTTTTTAATGGTATCACAATTAGGGATACCATATATAATGGGAGTACTCATTTTTTAAAAATCGGGTAATATGGGTTTGTTTTGCATTATCTTTTCAATCTTTTCTAATACTTCTGCAGTTAATAATGGCAATACTTCCAGCGCTTTTAAGTTTTCGGTAAGTTGTTGTTTTTTGGTAGCGCCTAATATAGCCGTACTTACATGAGGGTTTTTAATACACCAGGCAATGCTAAGCGCAGCGGTACTAACTTTAAGCTTTGCTGCAAGCTCTGATAATTTCTTTACTTTTTTAATTTTGTCGTCCATTATCCATCGGTCTTTAAGCCAATCAAAACCTTCTAATGCAAAGCGGCTGCCCTTGGGTAAGCCATCATTGTATTTTCCGCTAAGCAGGCCCGATGCTAATGGGCTCCAAATGGTAGTGCCTAAGCCAACAGTGCGGTAAATATCTGCATAATCTTTTTCTACTTTTTCTCTTTCAAACAAATTGTATTGTGGCTGCTCCATAGTGGGGCCTATTAATTGCAATTGCGATGCTACCCTGTGTGCTTCCATAATTTCAGCTGCGCTCCACTCGCTGGTTCCCCAGTACAATACTTTGCCTTGCTGTATTAAATGGTTCATGGCCCATACCGTTTCTTCTATGGGGGTATTTTTATCGGGGCGGTGGCAATAGTAAAGGTCTAAATAATCTACCTGCAGGCGTTGTAATGCTTCGTTGCAGGCTTCTATTAAATGCTTTCTACTGCAACCTGTTTGATTGGGCTTATTTTGCTTGCCCCTCCATCCCCAAAATGCTTTTGAAGAAACGAGGAACGAAGTACGATCCCATTTTTTTCTTTTTATAACCCGGCCCATCATTTTTTCACTCTCACCCAGCGCATACACTTCTGCGTTATCAAAAAAATTGATGCCATTGTCATAGGCAATGCTCATTAATTCTTCTGCTGTTTTATCATTAATTTGTTTGCTAAAACTTACCCAACTGCCAAATGATAAGGCGCTAACTTGTAAGCCTGATTTGCCAAGGCGACGATATTCCATGATTTTTTTTGTATGAAGGTACGGAGGAAACAAAAAAGTATAGCTTATTTCAACTATAAATTTTATTGCGGAAATTGCGAAGCCGGCACCTTTATAGGCCCTACCGGTTTTAGAATTACAAAATCTTTAAAATTCTGTTTGGCTTCCATGCCAATACCGTTTAAAGTTTCTGTTTTGGTACGGATACGCACCGGCTTATCTGTGTAGAATTCACGACCGGGGCGGCTTCTGTCCCAGTTTAATTCCATACAATAGAGGGTATCGCCTTTATCAATATTAATGACCTTAACACTATCACGCAGCAATACAATACCCTGGCTTTCTTTGTACCTTCCATAGCGGGCTGTTAATATACTTTCTACTTTTTGAGAGTCATTATAAAAATCTACATGAATGTCTTTTGGAAATTCTACATAAGGTACCGTATCCTGCACCCTAAGCATTAAGGATGATGTAAGGATTGCTTTTACTTTGCCTCCAACACTATAATTAATTTTTACATATTTGGCTTCTTCTATTCCTAATACTTTTGATGATAATTTTTTTACTTCCTTTTCATCATTTTCGCAGGATGATAAAAAAAAGCAGCCCAATAGAAAGGCTGCTGTTAAATATTTATAGAAATCTTTTTTTATCATGGGTTTAATTACGATATAAAATTCTAAGGCCTGTAAATATATTAATCGTATTTGCGTCTTTGAAACCAACTGGCATTCATTGATACGCCCAGTGTAAACCTGGCTACATTTTCACGTATGCTTTGAGTATTTTTATCACCACGGCTTCCAATGTCTATACCGGCATTCAAAGTTACAATACCATCCCGGTAATAGGCGTAGCTATTGCGTTGCAGTGCTGTTAGTGGAAACCCTGCTCCTAAGGTAACGCCATAAGCATTTCTGCTTTTTCCAAGATTAATGTAATCAGTGCCAAAATAAGCGCCTGCCCTGTATTTTACAAAACTCCAGTATTTATGTGGCGGTGTATTGTTTTTAGCAGGAAAATATTGGCCACCCACTTTTATACTATAGGCATCTTGCACATTGGGGTCTTTAGCGCCATAAAATGTATAATCACTCCATTTTGACCACACAAAATCGGCTCCCAGTAGTAAGTGCGGATTAAAATAGGTAAACCCAAAACCATAAGTAGCCGGTACAATTACTTTGCCTTTATAGTTAGAATTGTAGGAAACAGTATCAATATTGAATAGTGCTCCATTGTCATCGTACTGAACTGTTTCATTAATATTATCCTGGTTGGCATTAAGTTTTTGTTGCAAATTGGCAAAAGCCCCAAGCCTGATAACTCCTCTTTTTCCACTATCTAATTTAATGTCGTATTGTGCGCCAATATTGGTAAAAAAGCCAGTAATCTGGGTATGTGCGGCTGAGTTAGATTTTTGATACAAAATAGTATCATTTATAAAACTGAGTTTGGTACTATAATCTTTATTGCCAAAAGTATAGCCCCCACTTACCCCAATGCTAAAGTTTTTATACCTGATACCGGTGCTCACATTAGCCTGGTTGAGGCCCCCGGTTCCTTCATATAGGGTATTTAAACTATCTACTCCCGGCAGGCGCTCGTTGGTTTCTATTTTATAATTTATTTGGGTAAAAGGCCTGAGTCCAAAGCTGGCGCCCCAGTTAATTCCTTTTTGCAGCATTTTTTTTGAGCTGATGGGAAAGCCAATTTGCATGTACGAAAAAAAGGTGTTGGTAGATGTAAATTTAGCCGGTGTGGTATTGCTTTTTAAAGTGCGGCGGCTAATTTCTCCACCAAGGTCAAATACGGTACTGGATAAGTTTGCCAGCGATGCAGGATTATTCATATTAATACTTTGATAATCTGAATACCCGGCAGTAATACCGCCCATGGAGCGGCTGGTGGCATTTATATTGGGCGTTAAATCCCCTAAGCCATAGCGTGAAAAGGGTGAATTATCCTGGGCTTGTAATGAGCCAATGGTAAATAGGGCAAAAATAAATATTGAAATTCTCTTAAGCCTTACAGTTATTGAGTTCGCTGAGTGCATACAGTCCTTTAAATAAAAAATTATAGTCGGCAAATATCTTGTTTTTAAGTTGACCTGCAAAATAGCCCGAATTACCCCCGGTTAAAACCACGTTAAAGTTATCATACTTATTAGCATATTTCTCTATCATACCATCTATTTCGCTGGCCATGCCAAATATTACTCCACTTTGCAAGTTTGTCTTGGTATCATATCCTACCAGGGGCAAATTCCAGTCGGCAGATACTAATGGCAGCAATGCCGTATGATCGTGCATGCTTTTAAAGCGCATATCCATACCCGGCGATATGCCGCCACCCAAAAACTGGTGGTATTGATTGATAAAATTATAAGTAATGCAACTGCCCAACCCTACTACTAGATTGTTTTTGCGGGGGAAAAAATGTACAGCAGCGGCCATCAATGCCAGCCTGTCTGCGCCAATGGTTTGAGGTTTGCCTACAGGCGTGGTAAAATTGAGTGCAGTATCTGCAGATAGTTTATGAAAAATACTATACTCATCCAATAACTTTTCTATGGCTGCATTGTGGTTGATAACAGAAGATAAAATTGTTTTTTGAGGCTGGTATTTTATAAGCAACTCATGTATGGTTTCTACAGAATCATTTTGTAAATAAAGCTCCTCTACAAACTGGTCATTATTAAATACGGCCACTTTTAGCCGGGTGTTTCCAAAATCAAAACAAAGTGTTACCATAAAAAATTAAAATTTATATCCCTCTAAGTTTTTAAAATGTCCGTTCATTTTTATTTTTCCTTTTAATACATCCATTTCTTCAATGATGGGGATTACTTTTTTTAAATGCCTGTTAATAAATTCCTGCCGGTGTAGTTCTTCATTCAGCTCAAGCAAATAATATTCGTCATGCAGGCTCATACCGGCATGGTGTGCTACATCGTAGCTAAGCAACTCATTGTCGGGCTTATTAAAATCTTTTGATACATGCAGGCTTTGGTGCAGTTTTCTTATGCCTGCCAATACTTTTTTCATTAAGGGGGCGCTGCCTTTTGCAGATAGATTGGGATAGGTAACAATAGCGCCACCATAAAATTTTTCTGGCAACTCTTTTATTGTTTCCAATATTTTAAAAGGCTGGATACCCTCGGTTTTAATATCCATTTTACCATCATCATAGCGCTTTGAAACTTCTTTAATTTGCATTAGTGTACCCATTTCTTTTAATGTATTATCTAACACGGTGGGTATGCCAAAAAATTTTTTTGCAGCTACACAATCTTCTATCAGTTGCTTATACCTTGGTTCAAAAATATGAAGGTTCAACTGCTCCCCCGGGTACACCACTATTTCTAACGGAAAGATGGGAATAAAATTGGTCATGACGCAAAGATACTAATGTTTATAAAGGGTAATAATCTACAAGGGCATATTTAACTAATACAGATTGTATGAAACCTGTTGGTGCTTAAATATTATTTAGTTTTGTATAAACTATATTGCAAGTGATGGAAGAAAAAGAATGTGCATTTTTTATTATTGATTACTCCGTAACCGGAGGCGTAGAGAGGGTAACTTCTAATTTGTCTAAATTATTTTATCAAAACTCCATTTCTTTTAACCATCTCATATCATTGCATAGTAAAAATAATGTTTCAGAAATAGCTTTTCCCCCTCACTTAAAAATTACTGTACTTGATAAAGAACAAGATTTTGATGTAGAAACAAGTTTGTACAGCGTACTGGTACAAAACAATATTGGTACGCTTATTTTTCAGGGCGATAATATGACTACCACTTTAAAAGTATTGAGTGCTGCCAGCAAGGCAGGATGCAGGGCTATACTGCATTATCACGGATCGCCCTATGCATATTTAAAAAAATATATTTACCTGCATGATATCATTAGCAACCCTGTTAATATTATTAAAATAGCATGGAGCTACTGTGTGTATCCTTTCAAAAAACGCAAATTAAAAAAAGTAATATCAAAGGCCGAGGGAGGGTTTGTGTGTGTAAGCAAAGGAGTGCAACATGAACTTATAAATTTGTTTTCATTACGTGGCAGTTTAAAAAACCGTATAGTAAGCATCCCTAATCCAATTAGTTTTAAGCCAATGCCAGAGGCCGATTTCAAAAAAGAGAAAATGATTGTTTATGTATCCAGGCTTACTCGTAAACATAAAAATTCAATGATGACAGTAAAAGCCTGGCAACTTATTGAAAAAGATTTTCCCCAATGGAGTTTGTATATTTTAGGAGACGGTACTTTAAGAAAAAAAATGGAAGAATATTGTACGCAAAATAAATTACATCATGTTTTTTTTGAGGGGATGGTTTCTGATGTAAAGCCTTTTCTCGAAAAGTCATCCGTATCTATTCTTACATCCGACTGCGAAGGGTTGGGCATGGGTTTGCTGGAGTCTGCGGCTTATCATAACGCATTGCTTGTAACCCGGGCTGATGGCGGGGTTACAGATATTGTAGAAGATGGCATCACCGGTTTTTTGTCGCCTGTGCAAGATGCCCAAAAGTTTGCCCACACATTATCAAAACTATTGGCCGATGAAAACCTGAGGAAAGAGATGGGCCAAAATGCTTGTAAGAAACTGGAAGATTTTACTGATGAAAAAATAATTTTGCAATGGAAGCAATTGCTGCTAAATAAATAAATTGCTCAACATTTTCAACTTATCTTAAAGTTTCTAATTCTGTTTACCTTTAATACTATGATGGTTACTGCATCTTTATTAATAACAACTTATAACAGGCCCGATGCAATAGAGCTTTGTTTGCAAAGTATTTTAAGGCAAAGTGTACTTCCATTAGAAGTAGTGGTATGTGATGATGGCTCTACCGGAGAAACAAAAGAATTGATAGAAGAGTATCAAAAAAAATTTACGGTTCCCTTAATTCATGTATGGCAGCCTGACGAAGGATTTAAACTTGCCCAAATAAGAAACAAAGGCATTGCAAAAGCCCGGGGCAATTATATCATACAGGCAGATGGTGATTTGATTTTGCACCGGCATTTTATTAAAGACCATCTTGCAATAGCGGCTGACGGATTTTTTACAACCGGTAGCAGGGTGTTGCTTTCGCCACAATCAACAGAAATACTGCTGAAAAATAATAGCATTGATGTAAAAAAATATTCGAAAAACGGCACCAATTTTTTTAATGGATTACGGATCCCTTTATTAAGAAATGCATTAACTACAAAGTATAAAAACAAAGGACGTTATTTGTATTACATCAAAGGTTGCAATATGGCTTTTTGGAAAGCCGACCTTGTAAAAATAAATGGCTATAATGAAGAAATAAATGGATGGGGTAAAGAAGATACGGAATTATGTATCAGGCTGATAAATGCAGGAGTTAAAAAACAATTCTTAAAATTTGCAGGCATTACATACCATCTTTACCATCCGGAAGCATCTAAAGAAATGCTGCAAAGAAATATTGAAATGATGCAGGAAACTATAGAGCGTAAACGCTATTGGACTGATAAAGGGCTTAACCAGTATTTGTGATTTTTATTCAATAAATTATGTGGCTATCAATTAATGAAGGAATTGAAAAAGGCGATATCAAATCTATTGCAAGAGCCATATCGCTGGTAGAGAACGAAACAAAAGGTTACGAAGAGTTGCTAATAAATTTATCTTCTCATCAGCAGCCTGTAATAGGTATTACGGGCCCGCCCGGAGCCGGCAAAAGCACACTTGTAGATGCTTTGATTGATGAAATGATACAACAGCAAAAAAAAATTGCAATTCTATGTGTTGACCCGTCATCGCCTTTTAATTTAGGCGCATTATTGGGCGACCGTATCCGCATGAGCGCCTGGTACAATCATCCAAATGTATATATTCGCTCATTAGCTACCAGGGGCTCGCTTGGTGGGCTGCATCCCAAAATTATAGAGATAACGGATGTTTTAAAAGCGGCACCCTTTGATTATATCATTGTAGAAACTGTAGGCGTAGGACAGAGCGAAATAGAAATTGCAGGCCTGGCCGACATTACTATTGTAACCGTAGTGCCAGAAGCCGGAGACGAAATACAAACCATGAAAGCAGGCTTGATGGAAATAGCCGATATATTTATTGTAAACAAAGCCGACAGGCCGGGGGCAGATGTATTTATAAAAAATCTTAAACAAATGCTGGCTCCTGCATTTAACAATCATGCCGCCGAAATACCGGTATTAAAAACCATCGCAAATAAAAAAGAAGGGGTTGCAGCCTTGTTGGCAAATATTGAAATCCTGTTGCAAGGGCAACATACTAATGATAAAAAATACTGGCTCCTGGCGGAGAAAGCTTATTTTTTAATTCAGCAAAAAAAGATGAAAGCCATTTCAAAGCAACAGTTAAAACAAGATATAGAAGCAGAAGGAGAGCGTTTTAACCTGTACAAATTTATACAACAATATTAAGCATCAGCCTGTTCGGATGCTTCTATTTGTTTGTTATTCCTCCACCATTTGTAGCCTATAATGCCAACAATGGCAAAGGGAGATATCATCAGGTAAAGGATTCCTTTGTTTAATCCCAATGCAGGTTTTTCGCCCAATTGCATAGCCGTTTTGGTACACAGAGAGCATTGTGCAAAAGCGCCTGTGCCTATCAGTACCAATATGCCAATAATGAATAAGGTGAAAATGAATTTTTTCATACTGCAAAAATACAATTGTAGTTTCAAAATACAATAGCAATAACAACGCCTCTTTGCCTTATTACAAGGGGTGCATTCATAAAAAAACCTCACAATGTATTGTGAGGAGTTTGAAGTGGGCCCACCAGGATTTGAACCTGGGACCCTCTGATTATGAGTCAGATGCTCTAACCAACTGAGCTATAGGCCCTGTTATTTTTAATAACAAGGGTGCAAAAGTAAGTAAATTCAGATATTTGTAAAAACGTTTTTAAAAAAAATATGGCAAATCCTCAAAATATTATTTTCGATTTTGGCGGTGTACTCCTCAATCTGGATTTTAACAGAACCTATACGGCCTTTCAGCAGCTTGGCTTTTCTAATTTTGAAAACATGTTTACCCAATACACTGCAAACGATTTATTCAAAAAATTAGAGACGGGCCTTGTAAGCCCCGACGAATTTTACCGGGAGCTAATAAGCGCACATCCAAAAGTATCAAAGGAAGAAATTGAAGAAGCCTGGAATGCAATGCTGTTAGATTACCGGCTGCCCAGCCTGGAGTATTTGAAAAAACTTGCTCAGCATCACCGGCTGTATTTGTTAAGCAATACCAATGCCATCCACTACGATGTATTTACAAAACGGTTGCAGGAAGAAACCGGCATAAGCTCACCGGATGTTTTTTTTACAAAAGCATATTACTCTCACCTTATACATTTGCGTAAGCCCGATAAAGAAATATTTGAGTTTGTATTAAAAGATGCCGGTATCAATGCCTCCGATACCTTGTTTATAGATGACTCGTACAATAATATAGAAGCCGCATCGGCGCTGGGTATTAGAGTACATTTATTAATTCCCGGAGAAACAATTGAAAGCCTGCCTTATTTCACCTCTTCGTAGTCAATATAATCTTCATTAAAAGATTTATTTACCTGCGGTGGTGGGGTAGTTGTAGATGTAAAATTATCCCCGGCATTTTGCTGCTGTTGCATTCTTTCGTGCATTTCTGTCATCTTACTCTTCATTACCTTGGTAGTATTGTAGATGGGTATAATAAACTCAAACACCAGCTTATATACAATGTAGATGATAAACAGCTCAAAGGCTAATTCTAAAAATTTCATAAAGCAAAGTTATTAAAGCATTAAATATTGGCTTGTTAATTTTTTTTAGCGGCAGCCCTGTTTGTTTCATAAATCAGTACTTGTTTCCCAAATCAAAATACACAAAGCCCATTTAGTTCAGTTTTCAGTATTGATAACGGGTTTGGTTAATAAATAATCGTTTTGTATATTTGCACCCGGACAAAAGAAACAGAAAGAAGGGAACGGAAGCGTTCCCTTCCCTATTTTTAAGAAAATGAGTACAGACACGCAGATAGAAACCATAAAACAGCTATTGCAACCTCTATTATATGATGATATTTTTCTGGTAGAAATAAAAGTAAAGCCGGTAAATAATATTAAAATATTTTTAGATGCAGATAGCGGCCTACCTATAGAAAAGTGTATAAAGATTAACCGTGGGCTTTATAAAATTATTGAAGAAACAGGGCAGTATCCGGATGGCAATTTTTCGCTTGAAGTTTCCAGCCCGGGTATTGGAGAGCCGCTAAAGCTACATCGCCAGTTTGTAAAAAATATTGGCAGGGAGTTGCTGGTAGAAATAAATAATAACCCGGAGGCAACAGATGTGGCCAACAAAGAAGGCATTAAAATAACGGGAATACTTACAGCGGTAAATGATGATAATATTGAAATAGAATATACGCAGGGCAAGGGAAAAAAAGCAATTCAGCAAAAAGAAATAATTGCTTTTGCGGCTATCAAAAAGGCAACAGTACAAATTAAATTTTAAATAACACGAAAACCCCTAACCGGCGGGGCTAATGAGAGGCCGGAGCGATTATGGCAAGCATTAACTTAATAGACTCCTTTCAGGAATTTAAGGAAGCAGAAAACATTGACCGCCCAACGCTGATGAAAGTGATGGAAGATGTATTTAAAACACTTATCCGTAAAAAATACGGCAGCGACGATAACTTTGATGTAATCGTAAACGATCAAAAAGGCGATTTGGAAATTTTTCGCCGCCGCACCATTGTAGATGATGATGACCTGTATAATACGCTTACAGAAATAGAATTAAAAGACGCCATTAAAATAGAGCCGGATTATAGCGTAGGTGAAGAGCTGTATGAAGAAGTAGATATACAAAAAGAATTTGGCCGCAGGGCAATATTGGCCGGTAAGCAAACCCTGGCTGCCCGTATCAACGATTTAAAGAAAAACATTCTCGTAAAAAAATACGAAGATCGTATAGGCGACATAGTTAGTGGTGAAGTGTACCAGGTATGGAAAAAAGAAGTTTTAATATTAGATGAAGACGGCAATGAAATGCTATTGCCAAAATCTGAACAAATACCATCAGACTATTTTAAAAAAGGAGAGAACATAAGAGCCGTTGTAAAAAAAGTAGAGCTAAAAAACAGCCAGGCTGTCATCATCCTATCCCGTACCAGCCCATTATTCCTGGAAAAACTACTGGAAATAGAAGTTCCCGAAATATTTGACGGGCTAATAGTAGTAAAGAAAATAGTAAGAGACCCCGGCGAAAGAGCTAAAGTAGCAGTAGAAAGTTACGACGACAGGATAGACCCCGTAGGCGCATGCGTAGGGATGAAAGGAAGCCGCATACATGGCATAGTAAGAGAATTGAAAAATGAAAATATAGACGTAATTAACTGGACTACCAATACACAATTATTGATACAACGCTCTTTAACCCCGGCAAAAATTACCAGCATAGAGTTGGATACCGAAAAAAGCCATGCCAATGTATATTTAAAACCCGACCAGGTATCTCTGGCAATAGGAAGGCGGGGTGTAAATATTAAACTGGCCTGCGAACTTACCGGCTATGAAATAGATGTATTCCGTGATAATGAAGGAGAAGAAGATGACTATGATATTGACTTAGACGAATTTGCAGATGAAATAGAACCATGGATTATTGATGCACTGAAAAAAGTAGGATGTGATACTGCACGCTCAGTATTAGACCTTACACCCGAAGAGTTAGAGCGTCGTACAGACCTGGAAAAAGAAACCATTGCAGATCTGCGCCGGGTATTAGAAGAAGAGTTTGAGAAAGAATAGTAAATAACTGCTTTATGCAGGTTTAAAATAAAAGTAACAGAAAAATTATCCCTCAAAAAAAAGGGAACGTAAAAACTAAGAATGTCAGAAGTAAACACACCCAGGCTAATGGCAGCCGCCAAAGAGTTTAACATAGGTACCAATACCTTGATAGACTTTCTTGTGTCCAAAAGTTTTAACAGCGATGACCTGAAACCAACTACAAAACTTACGGAAGAAATGTACCGTGTGTTGCAGAGTGAATTTCAACAAGACAAAGCGGCCAAGCAAAAAGCAGAGCAAATAGATTTGCCAAAAGGCGCCGGTGCTACCGAACCCAAAAAGAAAAAAGACGAAGAAGACCTCTCTTTTAAAAAGAAAGAAGAAAAACAAAAAGAAACACCCAAACCTGCCGAAACACAGCCAGCCAAAGAAGCAGAAGAAATAAAGGCAGAAATTGCGGAGGAAGAAAAAACAACCCCTCCTGCACCGGTAGCAACAGTGCCTGACACTACTCCGGCACACAGAGAAGCACAAGAGCTGGAAGGCCCTAAAATTTTAGGAAAAATAGATTTAGGTGCAATAGACTCTTCTACCAGGCCCAAAAAATCTACAAAGAAAAAAGAAGAAGTAAAGCCTGAAGCCAAGAAAGAAGAAAAAGCAGCCACAAAAAAAACGGAGAAAAAAAC
Source organism: Bacteroidota bacterium (assembly GCA_018268135.1). Lineage (GTDB taxonomy): Bacteria > Bacteroidota > Bacteroidia > Chitinophagales > Chitinophagaceae > Ferruginibacter. The sequence goes on along the minus strand of JAFDXD010000033.1, from coordinate 5,709 downwards.
TGCTCCAGAGCCAGAGCCTGAAGCACCAATAGAAAAAGTAGAAGAGCAACAACCCGAATTACCACCGGTAATTGAAAATATACAAGCAGCCAAATTATCGGGCCCCAAAATAATGGGCAAAATAGAATTACCATTAGATAGTGACACCAGGCCCAAAAAAGATGACGACAGGCACAAACGCAAGCGCATACCCGTACAAAGAAAACCAGGTACAGCAGGCGGAAATAATAATTTACCCGGAGGTGGGCAACAGAGAGGCAACCGTGCCATTCCTGACGGAAGAAACAATGTATCCAACAAGCCCAATACTCATCAAGGCGGTGGCAACAAGTACCAGCGCCCTGCAGCCAATGCCAATGGACGCAAAGAAGAAAAAGTAATTGATGAAAAAGAAATACAGGAAAAACTAAAACAAACCCAGGCAAAATTAGCAGGCGCCGGAGGCAGGGGCAAAAGCCTGAAAGCCAAATACCGCAAAGCTAAAAGAGAAGAAATGGCTGAGCACCAGGAAGGAGCAGTAGAAGGAAATAAACTGCAGGTAACCGAATACATATCCGTAAGTGAGCTGGCAGGCTTGATGGAAGTAAGCTTTGCCGATATCATCAGCAAATGTATGAACCTCGGTATCATGGTGTCAATCAATCAGCGGTTAGAGGCCGACGTTATAGAGCTGGTAGCTGGCGAGTTTAATTTCGAAGTAGAATTTATAGGAGTAGATGATGCAGCCGAATTAGAAGAAGAAACAGAAATAGACGACCCCGAGCATTTAAAATCAAGAGCGCCCATAGTTACCATCATGGGTCACGTAGATCATGGTAAAACATCGTTGCTCGATTATATTAGAAACACCAATGTAATAGCAGGCGAAGCAGGTGGTATTACACAGCATATAGGCGCTTACGAAGTAACCCTCAAAGACGGCAGAACTATTACCTTTTTAGATACACCAGGCCACGAAGCCTTTACGGCTATGCGTGCCCGTGGTGCCAAGGTTACGGATATTGCAGTAATTGTAATTGCAGCAGATGATGCCGTAATGCCTCAAACCAAAGAAGCTATCTCACATGCTCAGGCAGCCAATGTACCCATGATATTTGCCATCAATAAAATAGACAGGGAAGGCGCCAATGCAGAAAAAATAAAAGAACAATTGGCCAATATGAACATATTGGTAGAAAGCTGGGGAGGCAAATACCAAAGCCAGGAAATAAGTGCTAAGAACGGGCTAAATATTGACCTTCTTTTAGAAAAAATATTACTCGAAACAGATATATTAGAGCTGAAAGCCAACCCCGATAAGCCCGCAAGCGGCACGGTAATAGAGGCATCACTCGATAAAGGACGTGGATATGTAGCCACCATACTTGTACAAAATGGTACCCTGCGCCAAGGCGACATGATAGTATCAGGCCAGTTTTTTGGCAAGGCAAAAGCCATGTACAATGAGCGTAATCAACGCAGCGAAAAAGCTCCGCCATCTACACCCGTATTAATATTGGGCTTAAATGGGGCACCGCAGGCAGGCGAAACTTTCAAAGTATTTGAAAACGAAGCCGACGCAAGAGAAACCGCCTACAAACGTGGTCAAATATTGCGTGAGCAGGGCATCAGGGCCAAAAAACATATCACCCTCGACGAAATTGGCCGCCGATTAGCACTCGGAAACTTTAAAGAACTCAATGTAATCATCAAAGGTGATGTGGATGGTTCCGTAGATGCACTAAGCGACTCCCTGCAAAAACTAAGTACAGAAGAAATAGTAGTAAGAGTAATACACAAAGCAGTAGGTGCCATTACAGAAAGCGATGTAACCCTTGCCAATGCATCCGATGCCATCATCATCGGGTTCAATGTAAGGCCATCCATCAAAGCCGCCAAGCTTGCAGAGTCTGAGTCAATAGAAATTAAACTTTACTCCATCATCTACAATGCCATAGAAGAAATAAAAAGCGCTATGGAAGGTATGTTAGAGCCAACAGTAGAAGAAAAAATATTAGGCAATGTAGAAATTAAAGAAACCTATAAGTTTGATAAAGCCACTGTAGCCGGGTGTTTTGTATTAGACGGAAAACTCTCCAGAAACAACCGCATCAGGCTGGTAAGAGACGGTATCGTAATATTTACCGGTGAGCTGGCAAGCCTAAAACGCTTTAGAGACGACGTAAAAGAAGTAACCTCCAGCATGGAATGCGGCTTAGTTATAAGAAATTATAATGATATAAAAGTAGGAGATATTGTAGAAGCATTTGAAGAAGTAGAAGTAAAACGAACATTATAATTTTTTTTAAGGAGCCGGGCAGCAGTGCTACTTGCCACTTCATTGGCGTCGCACTCTTGTACAGCAAATCACTATTGAGCAAAAAATTGTAGCGCCCTTTACACTACAATTTTTTGTTAAATGAACGGCAAACAATATGGCCACAATACATACAGTTTTACATTTGGCAACACAAAAAAGCAAAAATTTTTTGCAGCAAAAAATGATGAGAAAAAATATTTTACTAACAGCATTTTTGGCGGGAATATTTACCGCATCCATTGCCCAACCCAAAAAAGTAGTAGCGGATAAAATTGTAGGAATAGTAGGAGATAAAATAGTATTAAAAAGCGATATAGACAATCAGATAGCTGATATGCAGCGCCAGGGAATAGAGGCACCACCCAATGCAAGATGCCTGGCACTACAGCAGGCAATGGGCGTAAAAGCCCTGGTACTGCAGGCAGAAAAAGACTCGCTACCCATCACCGATGAAGAAATAGAAACCGATATAGATAACCAAATACGTGGGTTTATAAATAACTATGGCTCCAAAGAAGAATTAGAAAAAATAGCCGGAAGAAGTATTTACCAGTTAAAAGAAGATTTTAGAGAAGGCTTTAGAGACCGCAAGCTTGCCACAGACATGCGCAATAAAATAGTAGGCGATGTAAAAATTACACCCAACGAAGTAAAAAACTATTTTGATAAAATACCCAAAGACAGCCTGGCTTATTACGAAAGCGAGTTAGAGCTTGGGCAAATAGTAATGTATCCCAAAGCCAGCAGGGATGCCGAAGAGTATGCAGTACAACAGCTAAATGATTATAAAAAACAAGCCGAATCCGGCAAAGATTTTAAATCCCTGGCCATAATAAATTCAGACGACCCCGGCGTAAAACAAAATTATGGCCAGTACGAAATAAACCGAAACCAAAAAGACCTCGACCCTACCTGGCTCAGTAAAGCATTTACCTTAAAAGACGGCCAGATAAGCACCCCTTTCAAATCAAAATTTGGATACCATATTATTAAAATGATTTCAAAAAATGGAGATGATGCCGTGGTAATGCACATATTAAAAATACCACAGGTGACCCAGATAGAAATGAAAGAAGGAAAAGATAAAATGGATTCAGTAAGGGCAAATTTAATATCCGGCACCATAGATTTTGGCACAGCAGTAGCACGCTATAGCGATGATGATGCCAGCAAATTTACCGGAGGAATGATACAGGGAAACAATGGTGGGTTTTTAACAATAGACCAGCTTGATAAAGATATGATACCATTGCTGCAAGACCTTAAGCCGGGCCAATACTCACAGCCAACCGAATTTACAGATCAGTTAGGCAAAAAAGGGATTCGCATCATTTATCTAAAAACACGAACAGAACCACACCGTGAAAACCTGAAAGATGATTACAGTAAAATTGCTCAAAGGGCGTTAGAAGAAAAAAAGGAAACTGCATTAGACGATTGGTTTAATAAAAAAATAAACACTTACTACATCATGGTAGATGATGATTATAAAAATTGTGATGTAATGAAAAAGTGGGTTGATGCAGCAAAAGCTACCGGTAAGCAGTAAAAAAATATTCAAATACCAAAAGCGTTCCGGCAATAAACGGAGCGCTTTATTTTTGAATGCTATTTGAAAATTGAACCAAAGTACATGATTGAAAAAAAAAGTAATATTACCGGCCACGAAAAAGCAATACTGGTAGGAGTAGTACAAAATGGGCAAACCGAAATACAGGTAATGGAGTATTTGGATGAGCTTTCTTTTTTGGCAGAAACAGCAGGGGCAACAGCAGTAAAAAGATTTACACAAAAAATGCAAAACCCCGATAGCAAAACCTTTGTAGGCAAAGGAAAGCTGGAAGAAATAAAAAACTATATTTTACTAAAAAATAATATTTCGATAGTAATATTTGATGATGAGCTAACCGGCTCACAAATACAAAATATTGAAAAAGAATTGCAGGTAAAAACCATTGACAGGAGCGATTTGATATTAGACATATTTGCCCGAAGGGCCAAAACCGCACAGGCAAAAACACAGGTAGAATTAGCCCAGTACCAATACATATTGCCCCGCCTAAAAGGTATGTGGAAACACTTAGAAAGACAGGGCGGTGGCGTAGGCACCCGTGGACCGGGCGAAACCGAAATAGAAACAGACAGGCGAATAGTAAAAGATAAAATAAGCCTGCTCAAAAAAAGATTATCGCAATACGATAAACAGGCATTTACCCAGCGAAAAGAAAGAGGAGAGTTTATCAGGGTATCATTGGTAGGCTACACTAATGTGGGCAAATCTACCATTATGAATGTATTAAGCAAGAGCGACACATTTGCCGAAAATAAATTATTTGCCACCTTAGATACCACTACCCGAAAAGTGGTTTTTGAGCAAACCCCATTTTTATTAAGCGATACAGTAGGTTTTATACGCAAGCTGCCACACCACCTGGTAGAGAGTTTTAAAAGTACATTAGATGAAGTGAGGGAAGCAGATGTACTGCTGCATGTAGCAGATATATCGCATCCGCAATACGAAGATCAACTGCTTGTAGTAAATAAAACGCTGGCAGGGCTTGGCTGTGCAGATAAGCCATGCATTACCATCTTTAATAAAATGGATAAATATGAGGCACAGGCATTTGATGAATGGCTGCAGGAAGATGTAAAAAAAGAAATATTAAAAGACCTAAAATACCGTTGGCAAACAGAAACAAAAGCAAACTGTGTATTTATATCTGCCACTGAGCGAACAAATGTAGATTTGCTTCGCCAGACAATATTAAACAAAGTAAGAGAAATGTACCAGGTGCGCTATCCTTATAAAGCCGAATATTTTTATTGATGAAGCCTTCAAAAAATATTACCTGGGTAAAACTTGCCGACAGCATTGAGCAAATCCCTTTTAATGAAAATGGATTAGCAGAAATAGAAGTAAAAGGAAAAAAGATTTGCCTGGCGAACCACCATAATAATTTAATGGCCTGTACCAGCAAATGCCCACATGCCGGAGGAGCATTATCTCAAGGGTATTTAGATGCATTAGGCAATATTGTATGCCCCATACATCGCTATAAATTTAATATGCTAACTGGCAGAAATGTATCTGGCGAGGGTTATTATTTAAAAATATTTTCGATAGAAATAAGGGAAGATGCAGTATTTATTGGGTTGGAAGAAAATAAAATGTTTAATTGGCTTAAATAATTGTTTTATTTTTTTTACCTAAAACTAAAAACCCTTATTTTTGCCCTCCCAAATTAAAGGGTACATTCCTCCTTAGCTCAGTTGGTTAGAGCATCTGACTGTTAATCAGAGGGTCGCTGGTTCAAGTCCAGCAGGGGGAGCAATAAAGGCTGGCATTTGTCGGTCTTTTTTTGTTTGAAAACTATTTGCATTTTTTTGCTACTCTGCACCTTTAATATTCC
>JAFDXD010000032.1 GCA_018268135.1 Bacteroidota bacterium | reverse complement strand
TTGGCAAAATTGTATGCCGGCATTCACAACAAAAAAAAGTTTTTGAAAATAAAAGAACATTTCAAACTTTTGGAAGATACCCTTGGCGCTATTGATTATTATGACGGATTTGCAAAAGAGTTTGCTCAAAATACCGGCATACCTGCAACTATTACCAATTACCTGCAGGCACAAGCAAGAGAAAAAACAGAAACTCTAAACCAAATATTAATTGACAAAAAATGGCTGGGCGAAAAAGCCAATCGGGTAAAAAAGATTAGGAAAAAATTAGACAAAGTAGATTGGCTAAAGCCTGAAGAAGAAGTACAGGGTGTTGAAAATTTTTACAAAGAAGCTATTGAAGAAATAAAAGTACTGGTGCTTGCATCAAACAAAGGCTTTACTCAAATTGAAACAGAGGTACATAAATTAAGGCGTGAGCTCAGATGGCTAAGCATTTATCCTCAAGCCTTGCAAGGCGCTATACAATTAACCGACAGCCATTTGAATGATGATACCATACAAGGCTATTTAACACCCGAAATTGTAAACTCATCATTCAATAAAATGCCTGATGCTGGCGTAAACACTGTTTTTCTTTTACTGGAAAAAAATTATTTTTTAGCGCTTAGCTGGATGATTGCAGCATTAGGCAAACTTAAAGACAATGGCCTGAGAATAGTAGTAACTACCGAAGCTTTACAACAAGGCGGAGCATTAACAGAAAATGATGCGCAAACCCATGCTTATGGAGTATTGGGTGAAGAACCTACTACACTGCAAAAAATATTAGACGATGCCACTGCAATAACAAAAAAATATGTTGCCGACCAAGCCCTGGATAAACTGATACATGGTATTGTGAAGGCCACATCTTAAAAATTATTTACAACAATCTTTTTTTCTAATAAAAATTGCTTTTAATATTTTCTTAAAAAAATTTCCTATGGATTGTATCACACTCATTTGAATGCATTAAAAAAATTATATTCAACCCTTACCAAAAAACCCTGCGTAGTGGTGCGTTGCAAATCTTTTAGCAAAGCAAATCTGTAACCCATATCTACCCTCATTTTGCTGAGAAAAATAAACTGCAATGAAGGTGCAAGGTCGGTAAAATTTTTGCCCGTAGCAAGATTAGTTTGCCCGAGCACTTCCAACATAAAATTTACATTGGCCTGATTATAACTTACATATTCTTTTGGCAACAATAACTTACCAAAAGAAAAATTATAAGCTACTGCATTTCGCTGGCTATTGCCATACAAAAATTTATTGCCATTGCCATTATTGGTTGCATGAATGATGGAAGCGCCGGCAGACAAAGCAATTTTGTTGAGCAATTTGGTAGCAACCATACCTGCTTCATAGCCACTATTGCACTCATCAAAATCAATAGCTCTCTGCATCATGGGGCTATTGTTGAAAGCAAGCCTTGCATAAGCTGCCATTCTAAAATGAGTGTGCACATCATCATCAGAGTAAAAGCGATACTTGCCATAGATACCGCCACCCGTGGCTTTTAATGCAGAAGCGCTGTTATTAAAATAACCCTCAGCATGTATCATTAGTTTTTTACTTGTCCCCCACATTATTTCAGGATTAAGATAATAAATGTATCTGCCGCTGATATCCTGTCTTTCAAAATTATTATTGAGGCGCAGGCCAATACTTTTGGTGGCCATATTACTGGCAGGTTCTGAAAACACAAAAAGCTCCTGCGCCCAAGTATAGTTGTATGCAGCAAGCATACTAAAAAAAATAAAGATTTTTTTCATTGCATGAATTTTACAAAAATTTACCGGGCTTGTATGGCATACAACCCCGGCAAATTTCGGTTAGCCTAAATAGTTACATGGTAAATACGAGTGCCGGAAGCAACACCCCCTTTGGAGCAACAACTACCTGCTACGCCTGTTTTGTAACATTCCATGCTGGTATATAATTCATTTTTTTTGAAAGCCTTTGGAGAAACATATCCTTTATCTACCACCTGCAAAACCTTGTCGCCGTTGAGTTCCTGGCTTTTTAAATTTAAAAAATGAAAGGTCAGCCCATTTACAATAATATGCTCATCGGGTGCTATGGACTGATTATTAAAGTGTACGGTAGCAGTAAGTTTTGCCACCGAAAAACCTGCGTCTTCCACTTTCTTTTTTATATCATCAAAGTTTACTTTTGCATTAGGCTTAAACAAAATATCGAAAGAAGAATTTTTAATATTTGCATTCACCTTATCTACATAATCTAAAGATTTAAGCGCTTTATTAATTGCATTGCTGCACATGCTGCAGGTAAGGCCACCGGCCTGCAGGTTTACTTTTGTTACCTGTGCATTGGTATTAATGGAGAAGAAAATGGCAATAGCCAAAAAAATATTTTTCATTGTATAAATTTTTTAAATAAAATAATTCAGTCACAGCAGTGCTGCAACCATTTATGGATCATTTAAAAAATTCTAAATTCTGAAAACGCAGTTTCGGATGTACACTGCACAACACGAATAGAAAGGGGGAGAAAGGTTACCGGAATAATTGATGGCAACCGGAAGTAATGCCGGCGCTTTGAGCAACGCATATTGTGGAACAATAAAAACTACAGGAGATTGAAACTGCAGATCGTTCACAATATTTTTATGAGCATCTGCAAGTTTGTAAAACTTATGTACATCGTTGCAGCAGCCCTTCTTAGCCTTCATTCCGCAGCGATTGCATGTAGCGGTTTCTGTTTTGTAAAAATCTACTCCAGCCATTTTGCCCATGCAATAATGTATTTCCATAGCAAAGCCCGAAGACACGCCGAGATACAAAATGGTTAATATGGAGAGAATAAACTTTTTCACTAATCAAAGGTAGTAAAAAGCTATATAAAGCGTCCCGGATATTTATAAAGTAGAATAGGTTTTAAGAGGTATTTAACTTGAAAAAGGAGAATAACGCTTGCGAAAAATTCAAAATCCAGATATTAATTAATTTATAAACCACCACCTGATTCCAAATCGTATCATTTCTTCGCAGCTGATGTTATTCGCTTCGTTCTTCGCCGATTATGTGTGTTATAAAGCATCCTGTTTTTACCGAAGGTATTTTTTAAATTACCTACAATTTTAATAATACATTCTATGGTAAAAATTACTTAGATTTATAACACCAAATTTAATCTTACCATTTTAATCAACCTCTTTATGAAAAATTACCGATTATTAACCCTGCTTATTTTACTTTTTACCGTTAGCCTAACCGCCAGCAAATGCAAAAAAGATAAAACACCTGATAACCCTGTTGAAGCACTACCACCTGAAACACAAACTGGTGCAAATACCTTTGGCTGTTTGATTAACGGTAAAGTTTTTTTACCTCAAGGGCAGTTATTGTCTGGCCCATTTTTAAAATGTGCTTATCAATATCTTAATAATACTTACAGTAAGGGTTATTTTTTTCAGCTAAGTGCCAGTGACGAAAGCAATTCTAGTGATGTATTTGGTGTTGGAATATTTACAGACAGCTTAGCATTAACTCAAGGGTTATTCCCTTTGATCGACAATCAAAAAGGTAATGCTTATGGAACGTACTTTAGGTTCAATTACCCTTCAAGTACTACTACTTATACTAAAAATAATTTACCAGGTATATTAACAATAACAAAATTTGATGAAATAAATCAAATAGTTTCTGGCACTTTTTGGTTTAGCGTGATAAAAAGTCCAGGAGATACCATTAAGGTTACTGATGGCAGGTTTGATATGCAGTTTACAAAGTAGATTGAACCCATTATTATAAATATTTACTACAAATAACTTCTTCTTCTCTATTTTTTAAAACTTTAAATTAGCCCTTGCAAATCTGTTTTTGCGCTCATTTTTTCCAAACTTATAAAATGGTAATATACCAAAATTAGTTTGAGGGAAAGGGTGCAAGTAAATTCGAACTTAAAAAGAAGATTCCTTCTAAAATAAAACACGAATTCTCAAATATGGCTTCTCTAAAAAACATTTTTCATAGATAAAAAAACTCATATACGCAAGCAAACTTATATAATATTTTTTATATTTGAAAGTTCCAAAAATTTTCGTCCTAAAAATTAATCAAAGTTTTTATCCATTTTTAACTTAACCATTAATTATTTGATATATGAAATCTAAATTAATCTTTGTACTGGTTGTATTCTTCAATATGGCTCATGGACAGGAAAATAATTATTCCCAAAAATTGGCTTTTCCAAAACAATCATTTCGAGATAGCAGTTTTTATTCGAATGCTATTCAAAAATTATCTGAAAATATTATCAGCATTTATCAAAATAATGATAAAGCAGCTTATTTAAATGATTTATTCCGTTTACAGTTTGCCCAAAAAGATTATACAGGCGCCATACATTCGCTTGATAGCTTTGCTGTGTTGGCAATTCCAGAAAAAGCATATAGAAAAGTTTATGGTTTTCATTATCGGGCATATTGTATAGCAATGCTACAAAATACCGCAAATAACAGCTTTCCGGAGTCGTCAACTTTTACCGGAGAATTTAATAAGCTATACCATTTAATACCTGATGAAGCAAAAGATCAGCTAAATAATATCTATGAAAATGCTGATATTAATAAAGAAAAAGAAAAATTTATACAACTCACCCAAAAATACAACTCAGAAAGTGATAGTATTAGCATATCGCAAGCTATAGATTATGTAAAGCAATGGAATTACTGGCAGGTTTACAGGCATACTGTTGCACTGGCACTAAGTCAAATTTCAATTTACAAAGCTGAAGCTAAAGTTATTGAGGAGCAAAAACAACTTGGTTTGGATGAAGGAATTAGTGCTGATCCCAAATCGAAAACTTACATCAAAAATGTTACATTGGTAGATGTAGAGAAACAAAAGTTATTACCCAATGTTACTGTAGAAATTTTAGGCAATAAAATTTATTCGATTGGTACAAAAACAAAAATACCTGCAAATGCAAGTGTGATTGACGGGAGCAACCAATTTCTAATGCCGGGGCTTACAGATGCTCATGTTCATTTTTTTCAAAGTGGCGGCCTATATACAAGGCCCGATGGGCTGGATTTTAGAAAATATATGCCTTATGAAAAAGAAATTGAATGGAGCCATTTAAACATGAAAGATGTATTAAAGCGGAATATCATAAATGGGATTACCACAGTTGTAGATGTTGGCGCTACCTACCATTTACTTGAGCTAAGGGATAAATATAAAGGAAAAAGTTTTGCCCCGGATGTATATATGACGGGGCCATTGCTCACTACAAATGAACCCTCAGTATTTAAAAATTTGGATAAAGACGAACCATTTTCTTTGGTTACAAATGAAGAAGAAGGCAAAAAAATGGTGCAACAACAGTTAGCATACCATCCGGATTTTATCAAAATCTGGTACATACTTGATGAAGGTGCGGATAAGGAACTATCTGCCAGAAAATATCTTCCTATTATTAAAGCCATTATTGAGGAGAGCCATAAAAACAATTTAAAAGTAGCAGTACATGCAATGGAAAAGATTTCGGCTCAATTGGCTGTTGAAAATGGGTGCGATTATTTAGTACATAATATAAATGATGAAGTAATTACAGATTCCTTTATTCAATTGCTAAAAGATAAAAACATTTTACTATGCCCCACACTAACGGTAGGGGATAATTATGCAAAAACATTTGGCCAGCTACTCGATTTTACTACATACGAATTAAAAAATGCAAACCCAATACAATTAGGGAGTTTATACGATTTAAAACATTTGCCTGAGAAACAAATCATTGAAAATTATAAAAATGCTGTGAGAAATGGTAAGGTATATTATGATTTGCAAGACTCTATAAACTTTGTGAACCTGAAAAAATTATCAGATGCAGGCGTAAAAATTATAGCTGGTACAGATGCAGGAAATACCGGCACAATGCATGGTACATCTTTATTGCCAGAGCTAATTAAAATGAAAAAGAGTGGTATGAATAACTGGCAAATTTTACAATCTGCTACCATCAGTCCGGCATATTTATTTAATAAACAAAACCAGTCAGGAAGCATTGCTGTTGGTAAATGGGCAGATATGATCTTATTAAAATCGAACCCCGTAGATGATTTAAAAAATTTGCAACAAATAACTTTTGTAATAAATAAAGGGGTAATAATAAAGCCCGATACTTTAATACAGGAAACGCCTTTAAATTTGGTACAAAGGCAATTAAATGCTTACAATGCCAGAAATATTGAAGCCTTTATGGAGCCTTATGCAGATGATGTAGAAATGTACCAGTTCCCCGATAAACTATTATCAAAAGGTAAAGAAAATATGAAAAAAGATTATGCTTTTTTAAATACTCTACCAGATTTGCACTGCGAAATAAAAGAGCGTATTGTACAGGGAAATATTATCATTGATAAAGAAAGCGTAACCGGCACAAGTACTTCAAAGCCTGCGGAAGCTACAGTGATATATCATATTGCTGATAATAAAATTAAAAAAGTATATTTTTTACAATAATACTTTGTTCAAATAAAGTTTTTAAAAATATAAACTATTAATTAATTTATAAACCACCACCTGATTCCAAATCGTATCATTTCTCCCTGGGTGGGATAATGTGGCGCTGCAAAATTATTGTGCGTAAAACTAAAGCCATTTGAGAGGTCGAGGGTATTTAAATTTTCTACACGGATATAGGCGCTAAAGCCTTTAATACGAAAATTTAAATAAGCGGCTACATCGGGGCGGTTAGCAATGGTAACGGTATCTTGCGGTACAAACTGACCTACTACCGGCGAATAATTATCTGCTTTGTAGGGCGTATAATATCTCACTTCTAAACCCGTACTTAGGTTTAGATTTTTATAAAACACTCCTTCAAATGCAAACCTGCTCCGGGTAAATAATAATGGAACTTTAATGGGCGCATTGGGCCCGGTTTGCTGAGCTGCTGCATCTATGTAATAATTAAATCTCTTACTGAGTTTTATTTTTTTTGAAGCCGTTACCTGTATCAGGTTAATAACCTTAGCATACTGGCTGGTATGGTAATAATCTGTAAAATAAGTGTAATTGGTAATAAGATAATTGGTAAAACCTAACTGTAGCAACGGATTGATGGCCGAAGCGCCAAAAGAGGTAATGTTTATCTTTTTATAATTATTAATATTGCCGAGGTTAAATATAGATCGGTTATCAAATAGGAAGGAAGGGGTACGATTCACATTGTTAAAAAACAAAACCACATCACCCAGCTTTTTATTGAAATGCCTGCCCAGTGTGGCATAAGCGCCATAGTCGCCACTGTTTAATCCATTCAGATAAAATTCTCCTTTTAGCAATACATCCCATAATTTATTGCGGGTGCGGTTGCGATACTCGCCATGCAATAAAATATTATAAAAAGTATTGCGGCTACTATCTGACTCGTATTTTATATTTTGCAAAGTGGCTCCGGCTAAAAAAAACTGGTTTGTATTTTTTGTATCCGGAAATTGCAACAGTGAAAAATCGTTGGAAATAACAGTCCATTTTTCTTTGATTGAAAAAGTATCGTTGCCATTAGCCAGGTTGATATTGTACCAGTTTTTATAAAGAGCCGAGTCGGGCAAATAATCATGAAAATTATAATGATAATTGCTAAAAGTAAAAGTATGCTGTAAACGCAACTTAGGATAAAATAAATATTCGGTGGTAGAATCATTAATGGCAATAGAATCCTGCTTACCAATATCATAGCTTTGCCTCAGTAAAATATTAAAATCTGTATTTACATTTCCGGTGTTTACTTTTATGGAAAAAGGATTTTGAAAATAGCCCCCGTTCAATGAATTGCCGAGGTTTACATTTACAGCTCCCCTGTCTTTTTGGTTAGGGTCTGCCAGTGCAGAGTCAAATTTTATTCCCCCATTTTGAGAAGCCCTAATGGTATTGCCCACTAAAATAAAGTAGCCATTGTATCTTTTTCGCTGGCCCTGGTAGTTGCTAAAAATTCTGTAACTATTGTGGCTATTGTTTTGGCTGGCAAAAAAACCCGGCGCAGTAATAAGCCTGTAATTGAACCCGATATTGATATTTGGCCTGGGGTTTTGCGTATGAGTAGCTTGTATCATTTGCTCTCTGCCGCCGGCAAGCTGGTATCCCAACATGGAAAAAGGCTTACCGGTTTTATAAAATTTTGTATTTTCAATGGTAAACCTGTAAATATCAAATGCATGAAAACCGGCGTCCCAGCCGGGTTTGGCAAAAGGCTTAAATATAAGCGAAGTAGCTGCTGCGCCATTATTGCCTAAATATTGCCAGGTAGAGGGTACGGTATAATAATTATCAAAATCATTGATAGAAGAATCGTAATTAATACGGCGGGTAGAATCAAAATAACGGTAAGTGATGGTAATAGAGTCATCATGCCGATGTTCAAAACCGATGGTATCTTTTCGGGAGGAGCCTCCCTGCTGCATGCTGTTGCCAATGCTGCGGATACTACCGGGTATGAGTGTATGCTGCGCCAGAGCATTAAGCCCAATAAAACTTACGGCCAGTAAAAAAAATAATTTCTTCATGAAGGTTTATAGCTGCGCTACAAGTTCTTTAAATATATGCGTTAGCTTTGGCTCAGCTTCTTTTGCTGCCTGCAATACTTCTTCGTGGGTAATTACATTTTCATCTTCTCTAATACCAAGGTCGGTAATAACGCTTACAGCAAATACGGGCAGCCCCATGTGCACTGCGGTAATTACTTCTTGTACGGTGCTCATACCAACCGCATCTGCGCCCAATATGCTTACCATTTTATACTCTGCCTTGGTTTCAAAAGTAGGCCCTGTTACTGCAATATAAACTCCTTGCTTTACATCATAGCCTGCTTTATCGGCGATGGTTTTAGCTTTTGCAATCAGGTCTTTTTTGTAAGGTTCTGTCATATCAGGAAACCGGGTGCCTAATTCTTTTTCATTTTTTCCGATGAGCGGGTTGGGAGTAAGAAAACTTATATGGTCTGTAATAAACATAAGGTCTCCTACTTTAAAAGACGGATTGGTACCTCCGGCAGCATTGCTAAGCAATAAAGTTTTGATACCAAGAAATTTCATTACACGTATGGGGAATACAACATCTTGCGGTGCATAACCTTCATAGTAATGAAAGCGTCCGGCCATGGCCAAAATTTTTTTACCGCCAAGCTCACCATAAATCAATTTTCCGCTGTGGCCTTCTACGGTGCTAATGGGAAAATGGGGAATATCGCCGTAGGGAATTTCATGCTCTATTTTTATTTCTTTTGTAAAACTACCAAGGCCGCTGCCTAATACGATGCCTGCCTGTGGCTCGGCGCCAATAATGTTTTTTATGTATGCAGTAGCTTCTGCAATTTTTTTCATCATGCGTTAATTATTTTTTAGACTTACAAATGTACGGGAGGAGATGGGAAATATGCGTTAAAAAAGGAGGATGTTTATCTGTTTATAGTTATTGGATGGGCTATGCCAATAAAAAAGCCACTGGCGCAGATATGCAGCATGGCTTTTGTGCTATGCGTATCTGTGCCTTTAAAACAATTAGGCATTAACTGTAATTTATTTTTAGAAAGAGGCAATCCCCTTATATATTTGTGTTGATTTTATTGCTGCATTTGGGTGGCTATAAAATATAGAAGATAACACACTGCATCGGCGAAGAATGTAACGAATACCAACAACTGCGAAAAGAATACTTATATCTGCAATATATTTTGTAACTTTTTATCACCAAAATCCACAGTTATGAAAACCAAATATCTACTGTTTTTAATAGCCATTATATTTTGCTTTAACCAATGCAAAAAAGACCATAGCCCCACACCCGATAACCCCTACGGCCTGCCCAATGCCACACAAACCGGTGCCGGTGTTTTTGCCTGTAGGATTAATGGAAGAAATTTTATCGCAGGTAAACAACCCTATTATTTAAACGGTGCACAGCTTCAGGGTAGTGATACAATTGCTATTTCTGGCCAGCCATCCAATGGAAAATATTTTGAATTTATATCTCTTACTATAAAAGGCAATTTGAATGAAGGAGCTACATACAGTATTGATTCTATAAAGACAATTGCGGCACTTGCTACAGATTCTACCTGCCTGGGCATTTCTTCAAATGTTATAACTTCTTTTTCAAAAGTTGGTATAGTAATCTTAACTAGGTTTGATAAAAGTAATAAAATTGTTTCTGGTACATTCAATTGTGCCTTTCCTATCCCTAATTGCGATACACTTACTATTACTGATGGAAGATTTGATTATCATTATCAATAATATTTTTTATTTATAAAGCCTACTGATATGAAAAAGATTTTACTGCTTGCCATAAGCTCTTCAATCTTTTATTTGGCTCATGCCCAAACCTATGATACCACTACTTACTATGGTAAAATGGCTTATACTTTTAATAACCTGGGCAAAACACAAATAACTACAGGTTTATTGCAGGATTATGGCACAAACCTTACCGGCTTTAATTGACCCCCCCCACTGGCGCAGATATGCAGCATGGCTTTTGTGCTATGCGTATCTGTGCATTTAAAACAATTAAGCATTATCTATAAATTTAAATTTGCAACTCGTGTTTTTAAATAAGAAATGAGCATAGATGTTCAACAACCTGAAGGAGGCACAGATACCCAACGCCTCATTTCCCTGGCTGCATATCTGCGCCAGTGCTAAAAATTATTGGATGGGCTGTGCCGGTAAAAAAAATGCTGGTACTGCTTCAACAAGGTGATGCTGTAGAAAAGCGGCGGGATAGCAGCGGCAGCCCGAGGTACGAGGGCTATAGCGGATAGCCCGGGCAACGGCTTAATTGTTGTATGCGGCTGAGCGCCCTAAAATTTTTAATTAGTTATTATTTATCTTCGCAAAAAAAAAACAATATGAATCTTCATGAATACCAGGCCAAAGAGCTGTTGAAAAAATATAAAGTGCCCGTGCAGGAAGGCATTGCATGCAACACACCCGGTGAGGCAGAGGATGCTTACCGCTTTATTAATACACAATACGGCAGCAAATTTGCCGTGGTGAAAGCGCAGATACATGCGGGCGGGCGTGGCAAGGGTACCATTGTAGGCAAAGACCAGCGTGGCGTAGTAGTTGCTAAAAGCGCTGAAGATATAGTGAATATTGCCAAAAACTTACTGGGCGGCACTTTGGTAACAGTGCAAACCGGCCCTGCCGGAAAAGTGGTGAACAAAATATTAGTGGCGCAGGATGTATATTATGATGGGCCACACCCGGTAAAAGAATTTTATTTATCAATACTAATGGACAGGGCGAAGGGTGAAAATGTAATTATGTACAGCACCGAAGGCGGTATGAATATTGAAGATGTGGCGCATGATACCCCTGAAAAAATATTTAAAGAATGGGTACACCCCGGTGGTGCCTTGCAGGGTTTTCAGGCAAGAAAAATAGCATTTAACCTTGGCCTGAGTGGCGAAGCGATGAAGAACTGTGTAAAATTTGTAACCAATTTATACAATGCGTATGTGGGCCTGGACTGTGGCATGTTGGAAATAAACCCTTTGTTTAAAACCAGCGATGATAAAATAATAGCAGTGGATTGTAAAATGAATATTGATGACAATGCCCTGATGCGCCACCCTGATGTAGCAGCCCTTAGAGACCTGACTGAAGAAGACCCTACCGAAGTAGAGGCCGGAAAATATAACCTGAACTTTGTAAAACTGGATGGCAATGTAGGCTGCATGGTTAATGGCGCCGGGCTTGCCATGGCTACCATGGATATGATAAAACTGAGTGGCGGTGAGCCTGCCAACTTTTTGGATGTAGGCGGTACAGCCAATGCTCAAACAGTAGAAGCCGGGTTTAGAATTATATTAAAAGACCCCAAAGTAAAAGCAATCTTAATAAATATATTTGGCGGTATTGTACGCTGCGACAGGGTTGCACAGGGTGTGATAGATGCTTATCAAAGCATTGGCAACATCAACATTCCCATTATTGTGCGCCTGCAGGGCACCAATGCTGATGTGGCAAAAAAACTAATTGATGAAAGTGGCTTGAAAGTGCAGAGCGCTATTTTACTGAGCGAAGCAGCGGCATTGGTAAATAAAGCTGTAGCATAAAAAGTAATCTTTTATTATAAACTCTTTCCCGCCATTGTAAGTGGCGGGATTTTTTTTGCAGGATATTTAACTATAAAAAAACAATCTGCAACTGTGAGATTCACTTGCCCTGAAATGTTACTTACTATATTTGTCAAAGCTATTTTTTAGTGATATTAAATATTTATTATGGCAACGCTTAAACCATTTGCAATTGCAGCTCTTATAATTTTTAGTGCATGCAGTACACCCAAATCTTATTTTACTGCCGATGTAAAAAATGCTATGCAGCAAAATGGTATTCCATTTGAAAAATTGCAATACTATATTGATAAAGATGTAGAATTGAAGAGAGAGCTTTCATCATCTGAAGGTACAAGGGTAAGCTCAGGTAAAGTAATAATGGAAAATGGTAAGTACCTTAATATTATTACCCTTAAAAAAGGCACACCGGGTGTGTGTACAGGCAACAATGGCAACTCTTTGAATATTGCTTTTGAAAGTGGATATGATAAAAATCTTGGTTTTGCATTACCCCTGGGGGCCAACTCTAACTCGGCATATACCGTAACTGCCGATAAATGGCTGAGCACTTACAATTCACCTGAAATTGGCAAAATTACTTATGATGGTAAAGTATATTTTATGCGGTTTGCTGGAGCCAAACCAAAATTAATGATTAAAAAATCGGCCATCAATAAATATGAAGTAGATAAAAGAACCATGAGAGGAAGAAAATTGTAATCATTTATTTTAGTCAATATCAGGTATTCTGTTTTTTTTTCTCAATATTTTTTCAACAGCATTTTTTGTTTCAGAAAATACTGCCTCTGCCATTACCATTGCGGCAGGGAGGAATGATGTATTTGCAGGTGATATGAATTTTAAAAATATTTATTACTAAACTGCAGCAGGCACACTTATAATTTTATTATCTTCATCGTTGTATGAAACTGCTGACTGCTTTTTTATTAAGCTTACTTGTACTTGCTGCGCATGGGCAAAATAAATACGCAACTGTAACAGGCCATATTATTGATGAAAATGAAAATGGTATTGCCAATGTTTCTATTATAGTATTGGGCAAAAGCAATGGCATTAGCGCTACCGACAGTGGCATATTTACATTAAAAGTACCAGCCGAAAAATCTTTTGCACTTGTATTTACGCATACCGGGTACAACCCTATGCAAAAAAACTTTTATTTAAGCCCCGGCGAAACAGAACAGGTAACCATACGGATGCTTAAAAACGGGAAAACACTTCAAACCGTTATCATTAAAGATGATAAAGAGCACAATGAAACGGGCCTTGTAAAAATAAATCCTAAAAATGCCATTACCATGCCCAGCACTACCGGCGGGGTAGAAGCGCTTATAAAAACATTGGTAGGCAGCAATAATGAACTTACATCGCAATACAATGTACGTGGTGGCAGCTACGATGAAAACCTGGTGTACATAAATGATTTTGAAATATATCGCCCATACCTGGTGAGCAGTGGCCAGCAGGAAGGGCTTAGCCTTATTAACCCTGAGCTAACCCGAAATGTAAATTTTTATACGGGCGGTTATCAGGCTAAGTATGGCGACAAAATGAGTAGTGTATTAGACATACAATATAAAAAGCCAACCACATTTGCCGGAAGCGCTTATATAAGCCTGTTAGAGCAGGGCTTTAGCATTGAAGGCGCTGCAAAAAATGGAGCCATCACTTACCTTGCAGGCGTACGAAATAAAAGCAATAACAATGTACTAAGCAGCCAGCCCACTGTAGGCTCGTATATTCCGTCGGCATCAGATGCTCAGGCATACATTACTTACAAGATGAGTGAGCGCTGGCAATTGGAATTGCTGGGGATAGTTTCTACATCAAGATTTCATTTTTATCCTGAGTCTGTTAAAAAAACAGCTTCAGTATTTTCACCCTTATTTACTGCCAACCTTGGTTTAGATGTTTTTTTTACCGGCCAGGAAAAAGACAGTTATGGCAGCAGCCTAATTGGCGCTACGCTGATTAATAATGCATCAAAAAAATTAAAGCTCAAATGGATGCTGAGCCATTTTACAGATAAAGAAAAAGAGAATTATGATATTGGTGGCGCTTACCTTTTTGGCGAACGCGACTTTGATAACAATAGCGCTACTTTTGGGCAGATAATTAACTCTCTTGGGTCAGGATATTACCAAAACTATGCAAGAAACCAATTGAATATAACTGTATGGAATGTAAGCCACAAAGGGAGTTTTGATAAAGGCAATCATTTTATACAATGGGGCGCAGGCATAGAGCAAAATAATATTAATGATAAACTGGCTCAGTTTGAGTACAGAGATTCTGCCGGCTACTCCCTACCCTATACCCCCGGCCCACTGACATTGTACAATGCACAAAATAGCGCTGCCAATTTATCTATTGAAAAATACAGCGGCTATTTGCAGGATAATATTCATATCATCAAAACAAAAAATGATATGAGCCTGCAAGCTGGTGTACGCTTTAATTACAACAGTTTTACCAAAGAATTTTTAGTAAGCCCAAGGGCACAGTTAAGTTACAAACCTAATTGGGAAAAAGATATTGTATTTAAAGCTGCTGCCGGTATTTATGATCAGCCTCCTTTTTACCGGGAGTATCGTATGCCCAATGGCGTTATCAATACAAATATTAAATCTCAAAAAAGCGCACAGTTTGTAGCCGGTATGGATTATAACTTTAAAGGGCCTGATGAACTGCCCTTTAGATTTACTACAGAAGCCTATTACAAATCAATGTGGGATGTGGTACCGTATGATATTGACAATGTAAAAATTCAATATTTAGGCAGCAATAATGCCAAAGCTTATGCTACAGGCATTGAATTCAGGCTATTTGGAGAGCTGGTAAAAGATGCACAAAGCTGGCTGAGCATTGGCCTGATGCGTACCCGGGAAAATATAAACAATGATTATTATTACGATTATAAAAATGCCGAAGGTGAAATTATAAATGCCAATACCTCCGATAAAATAGTAACAGATAGTGTAAAGAATGAAGTAGGCTGGCTTCGCAGGCCTACAGACCGGCTGATAACTGCAGGCCTTTTTTTGGAAGACTACCTGCCTACCAATAAAAATTTTAAAGTGCATTTGAATTTGCTGTATGGCAGCAATATGAGCTACAATATCCCCGGAAGTGTGCGCTACCGCAATGGCTTAATCATAGACCCTTACATGAGAGTAGATATTGGATTTAGCGCCCTGCTGCTAAGCGAAAAATCGGCAAGGCGCAGCCATAGCCCTTTTAAAAGTTTTGAAAATATTTGGGCCAGCCTCGAAGTATTTAATCTCATCAATAGGGATAATACCATTTCGTACCAGCTCATCAAAGATTTTTCAAATACTACTTATGCCATTCCAAACAGGCTTACCCCAAGGCTGCTCAATGTAAAAATTGTTGGCAGATTTTAACTGATATCCCTGCATTTCCATAAAATTACTGGCAATAGTTTTTATAAATTTGCATTATGGATTTAGATATACAACAGCACTTGCCTGAAGATTTTAATAACAACTCGAGGGTATGGATTTATCAAAGCAGCCGCTTATTTTTTATAAGCGAAGCACTTGAAATGGAAAACATGCTCCATGATTTTGTACAACAATGGAATAGCCATGGCGCACCCGTAAAGGGCTATGCAAATTTATTTTTTGGAAGATTTATAGTACTCATGGCCGATGAGACTGCAACCGGAGTAAGCGGCTGCAGTACCGACAGCTCCGTACACCTGATAAAAGAAATAGAAAAAAAATACGGTGTGGAAATGTTCAACCGGCAGCAATTAATTTTTATTGTAAAAGATAAATTAGAACAATTGCCCATGGCTCAATTGAACTATGCCATTCAAAACAACTTTATTGATAAAGACACTTTATATTTTAATAATACCATTGTAAATAAACAACAGTTGATAGAAAACTGGATAACCCCTGCCGGTAATACCTGGCTCAAAAAATATTTTGCGGAGCAACAAAATGCTTAATATTTTTTAATAAAAAAGCAACATCATTTTATCCTTATTTCCAAATTATTATTGTGGCGCAGGTATATGAATGGCTACCAGCGTACCTTTTCCGGGTGTGCTGTCAAATTCTATAGTGCCTTTTAAGTAAGTAATACGTGATGTAATATTTTTTAATCCAATACCTTCAAAGTTTTGTTTTATGGAGGTATCAAACCCTTTGCCATTGTCTTCAATTGATACAGAAATGCCATCGGTATCTTTTATCATAGAAATATCTAAATGATTGGCGCCCGAATGTTTTAATACATTATTTACACATTCCTGCACCACCCTGTACAATACGGTTTCTGTATTAGTGTCTATCTTTTCATTAAGCCCCTCAGTGTACAGCGATACTTTTAAAACCCTGCTGTCTATCTGATCTATAAATTCTTTTATAGCGCTTGCCAGCCCGCTTTTAAGCAATGCATTGGGCATCATCTGATGGCTTACACTCCTAATTTCTTTACAACTTTCATCTATCAGCCCAATTACTTTTTCAAATGAGTTTTTTTGATTTACATCTTTAAAGTCAATCTCTTCTTCAAATGCAGAGAGGTTCATTTTTGCCACACTCATCATCTGCCCTACCCCGTCATGCAAATCAGAGGCTATTCTTTTGCGTTCATTTTCTTCTGCTTCCATTACAGCTTTGGTAGCCATATCCTGCTGCCGCATTAAGGCAAGTTGCATCTTTTTTTCATGCTTCAATTTATTGCGGCGATAATAAGATATGCTAAGCAAAAAAATCAACAAAGCCAGAGCAGATGCCCCATATATCCAATACTGTTTTTTGGTAAGTTCAAATTGTTGCTCCTGTATCAACTCCTGCTTTTTGGCTGATTGATATTTTGTTTCAAGTGTATTTATCTGATTGCTTATGTCGCTGTTATATACACTATCATTGAGGGCTTTGTACTTTTTATAAAAAAACAGCGCCGATTTTTCATCTCCTTTTGCTTCATAATATTTACTAAGGCCGTTATATGATTCTATTACCGGGTCTTTAAAATCTATTTCTTCTCCAATGTTTATTGCTTTTTGGTAATAATCAAGCGCCTTATCGTATTTGCTTGTAAGCAAAAAAATATTTGCTCCATTCTGAAATGAAGTAGCCATTCCCTTTTTATCGTTAAGGTCTGTTCTTGTTTTTAAAGAAATTTCATTAAAATACAATGCAGAGTCATATTTCTTTAAATCAAAATATACGCTGGAAATATTACTATACGCATTGGCCACCCCACGGTTATCATGCCTTAGTTCTTTAATAGTTTTGCTTAAATTATAATAGTGCAATGCTTCCGAATAATTTTTTGCATTGTAATATGCCTGGCCAAGGTTGTTGTAATTATAACTTACCAGGTTAGAATCATTTATTTGCCTGGCAAGGTCTAAGCTTTTAGTAAAATATTGTACCGCTTTATCAAATTGGCGAAGGCCTTCATTAAACACATTTCCTATCCAGATATAATTACCGCTCAAGCCTTTTATATCATTGGCTTTTTGAAATAAAGGCGCAGCAGATAAATAATATTGAAGGGCCGCAGAGTAGTCATTTTTATCATAATAAATATTACCAAGTGAGCGCAGGCAATACCCCTGTCCTGCATAATCGCCCGAAGATTTTCTTATTTGCAGAGATTGATTAATAGCTTTTTCAGCTTCATCATTTTCACCATTCAGATTTAAAAAAACTCCTTTATTAATTAATGCCATGCTTTCTCCTTTTTTAAAACCAATACTATGCCCAAGCGATGCAGCATCATTAGCCGCTTGCATGGCCTTTGTACTATCCACTTCTTTATATTCATCAAATAATTTGATGAGCAGCATTACTTTTGAAGTATCTGTTTTTTCCTCTGCAATTTGTTTTTGCAAGGCAGCAATTTTTTCTGCATTTTGACAAAAGCAAAACGTAGAAAGGATGGTAAAAAAAATAAGCAGGCTGGCTGGTTTCATTCCATAAATTTGATAGGGTATTGAAAATACATATAAAGTTTTATTGAAGGGGTATTTTTTAAAAAAAATATTGCATACGCCATTTAGGTAAGTAAAGAGAAAATTTTATATGCTATCCAAAATATTTTTAAAATATATGCTTCGTCTAAAGAAATAAATATTGTAACAGGGGTTTTGTTAAATAGTTTCAAAATATTTAAGTGCTCCTTACCCGTCCGTTTATATCATGTTAGTAAGTTTTATGTTGATATATTTTGTTTTAAAATATATTTATCAAATGGAATCTCACTACCAAACGCTGCAAACGATATATGTTATTACTAAAGATGATGCCCAGCCTGAAACTTATAAATGCAGGCCAAGAGAGATTATTTTAAGACAATACCAGGACTGGCCTACCATTCAACAGCACCTGGCATTGCTGGAAGAAGAAGGATTTGTAACTACCCAACAAGAAGACACCCTTGTAATTTCAATTACAAAACCCGGTATTGAAAAAATTAAAAACCATCTTAGCAAAGTAGTGGATTGAGCTGCAAAATAATTAGCGCAATAATGAAGCCGAAATGCGCAAGGCTTCTGAAACACCCTATACAAATTGGCAAACGCTAACAAAGCCGATTTATTTGCAGTAAATTTACCTTGTGAAACAAAGAATTTATATTGATACTTCTGTATATGGCGGGTACTTTGATGAAGAGTTTGCCTAACATACTATTCCTTTATTTGACAGACTTAAAAAAGGAGAGTTCACTTTGCTGTTTTCTACTGTAACACAAGCCGAATTGGAAAATGCACCTGAAAATGTTAGAAATCTTGTGCAAAACATTGCAACAAAAAATACAGAATTTATAGAAATGACGGATGAGGCTGTAGAACTTGCAACGGAATACATAAAAGAAAAAGTGGTTGGACAAACAAGTTACGCTGACTGCTTACACATTGCGTTAGCTACAATCAATCGAGCAGACTTTTTGATATGTTGGAACTTTAAGCACATAGTAAATATTCAACGAATTAGAGGTTATAATTCTATCAATATTAAAAAAGGTTATAAACAATTAGAAATTCGTTCACCAAGAGAATTTACAAAATATGAAGACGATTAACAAAAAATTTGACGCAGTAAAATTTATGCGGCAGCAGAGAGACAAATTAAGTGAGAGGTTAGCTAAAATGTCTAAGGAAGAAATTGTTGCCTACTTCAAACAAGTAAAGACAAAGACTACAACAAAGCCCTGTGCATAACATAGTGTTGTGAGCCCCGTTTGTTGTTTTCAAAAAATAACAATCCCCCAATTAATCATCGGCATCTTTCTTTTTAAATTTCTCTTTTCTTTTCACAATATGTCCATCCTGGGTATATTTTACCTTATACCCTTTATACTTCTTATGCCTGCTAAAGACATTGTGTACCTTTTGTGTTACAGTAGATGTTTTTTTAACCTTCATCCCCGGCTGTTGGGCATGCACAGTACTATTAAAGCATATACAAATGAAAATCAGTAATATAAGTCTTTGCATCATCGTTTCTTTTATAAATCATAAAGCAAATAAAATGCCTTAATCAAAAAATAAATATATAAAAATAAAAATTCGGGTCAATTATTGTGCAATATATACTGATAGAGTTTGCAATTGTGTTTCACCATTAAAACTTGTCATGTATGGAAAGTAAAACTGTAAATTACCGTAAAGCCTCCAATCAGCCAAAATGGCTAACACTAATAAGAATAGTGCTTGGATTTATTTTAATCTGGAAAGGATTTATTTTTTTTAAAGATTCTACAGGTTTAGAAGGTATGATGAGGGGTACAGGCCTTGATATGTTTGCCAATTATACCCAAACTTTTTCCTTTATTGTTACTTATGTATCGTTATTAGGTGGGGTTTTTATAGCAGTTGGCTTTTTAACCAGGTTAATGTGCCTTATTCAAATACCGATATTACTAGGCGCCATTATTTTTATTAATAGTAAGGCAGGCATGAGTTTTTCAAATACTGAGCTGGTGCTATCAATAATTGTATTCTTATTGCTTTTATTATTTTTAGTAAAAGGTAGCGGGGTACTTTCGGCAGATGAATTTTTTAGAAGCTACAATAAAGCAGGTGAAGAGCAAGGGCACACAAAGGAATTTTTTCAGTAATTATTTTAATACATTATTCCCTCTTTGCAGAAACCTGCTGAAGGCTTGCAGGCAAAATAGAAATATCTGTTTTTACATTTCTTATGTCTTCTTCGGTTATTACATCATTAATATCCGACAGATGTTTGCGTATCCGGTCTTTGGTGGCATCATCAAAATAAATTTTTTCTGCTAAGCCAAAGTAGATTTCTTCAGATTTTAAAGAAGGTTGTTTCATAATATATCTTTATTAAAAGTTGCAATAGCAATAAATATATTTCCCCAAAAAAAAACAGGTACACTTACCGCTACATTATACAGGCTACACTTTTATAATAAATTCTACAAAAATTATGCAGGGCGGTTAACACGGAGACAAGCAATGCAACAGCAGCAAAAATACAAGAGCAGGATACTGCCGTTATTTCATTTTATCAGTACTAAAGTAAAAAAGTTTTGGTAAGAAGGGGGTAAAAAAGGGTGACTTTTTTGAGAGTGTGAATAAATTGCTTATTCCTGTAGATAAGCTCCCGTAATTTCGCCTTCATCTACCGTTACCACAATATTTTCCTGCATGGTAGTAGCCACACTAAGCCCTTTATAATTTACTTCTATTGGAAATTTTTTGTGAGTACGCTCTACCAGCGCCAGGGTTTGAATATTGTGGGGATACTGATCTAACAGGGGCTTTAAAGCATACAGCATAGTACCACCGCTATTGGCTACATCATCTATTAGTAAAATCACCCTGCCGTTAATATCAATATTTTCGCTAAGTTTTATCTCTCCGGGTTTCTTTTTATCTATCTCAAGCCATAGTACTTTTATACTGCCATCAAATACAGGCTTTAAAATTGCTTCTATTTTTTTAGCAATATAAATTCCATTTTCTTTTATGCCAATCAATATAAGTTCTTTTACGCCAAAGTTTCGCTCAGCTACTTCCAGCGCCATGCGTTGCAGTTTTTTGCTCGCAGTATGTTTATCCAATATCATCATTTCAATACTTTTATAATCACAAAAATATTTAAACTAAAATTGTAAATATTAAAATTATATCTTAGCCATATAAATTAAAGATATGCAGATTTTACCACAGATTATTTTTGTACTGTTAGCAGGCTTTGCCATTTTTTTATTTACCAATAATATTATACAAATAAAAAAAAATATACTGCTGGGCAAAGATGAAGATTTATCTGACAATAAATCGCAAAGATGGAAAAACCTTTTACTTCTTGCATTTGGGCAAAAAAAAATGTTTCGCAATCCATTGGTAGCAGTACTGCATTTTTTTGTATATGCAGGTTTCATCATTATCAATATTGAAATTCTGGAAATTATATTAGATGGCATACTGGGCACACACCGCCTTTTTCTACCATTTACCGGAGAGTTTTATACTTTTTTAATTAATTTTTTTGAAATACTGGCAGCAGCAGTATTAACAGGTTGTGCCATATTTTTAATAAGGCGCAATATTTTAAAAATAAAACGTTTCATTAGCCACGACCTTGATGGATGGCCCCGTAGCGATGCCAACTATATCCTGATAACAGAAATTATTTTAATGTCGCTCTTTCTTACCATGAATGCAGCAGACAGAGCCATTCAAATACAGCAACCACTAAGTGAGCATTACCATCAAACTGGTAATTTCATTATTTCCGGAGGGCTTGCAACTATGTTTTCGCATGTATCCGTAAGCACCCTTATCATCATAGAAAGAAGTTGCTGGTGGCTACACATCATAGGTATATTGGCTTTTTTAAATTATCTCCCATACAGCAAGCACCTTCATATTATTTTGGCGTTTCCAAATGCTTACTATGCCCGCCTGGCCCCCTTAGGCAAAATGAAAAATATGGAGAATGTACAAAATGAAGTAAAGTATATGATGCAGCCAGAGTTAGCCCCCACCGGCACTGCAGCGCCCATGCGCTTTGGAGCAAAAGATGTAATGGACCTCAGTTGGAAAAGCCTGTTAGATGCTTATACCTGTACCGAGTGTGGCCGTTGCTCAGCAGCATGCCCGGCTACACAAACCGGCAAATTATTAAGCCCACGCAAAATAATGATGGACACACGGGATCGCCTAAACGAAGTTGGTAAAAACATTAAAGCAAACAAAACATTTAAAGAAGATGGCAAAACGCTTGTAAATGATTACATCAGCACAGAAGAATTGCGTGCCTGCACTACCTGCAATGCCTGTGTACAAGAGTGCCCGGTAAGCATCAGCCCATTAAATATTATTTTAGAACTTCGCCGCAGCCTGGTGATGGAAGACAGCAATGCCCCGCAAGAATGGAATGCCATGTTTAGCAATATAGAAAACAACTTTGCCCCCTGGAAACTAAGCCCCGATGACCGTGATAATTGGGCAAAAGAAATGGAAAATTAAAAATTAGGAGCCAAACAACTTAGCTTTATTCAGCCATTGGCCTGCTGTACGCTTTTACTCCGGCGCAATAGCCGCTCACAATACCCTCACCGTGGTAACCGCTTCCATCAGGGCTAAGAAGCTAAGCCATACAGCTATGGGCAACATTTATTTTCACTTGAAAAAATAATTATTTCCCGCAATGTCTCCTTGCATAGCTTTTTGCAGCATAGGCTAAGAGACATTGCGGTTCTTTTCCATAATACCTTTTGTTAAGTCAATATCTCCACTGCCGCAGCTGTTCTTATTTTCCGCAATGTCTCCTTGCATAGCTTTTATTTTCCGCAATGTCTCCTTGCATAGCTTTTTGCAGCATTGGCTAAGGGACATTGCGGCTCTTTTCCATAATACCTTTTGTTAAGTCAATATCTCCACTGCCGCAGCTGTTCTGCAAAATCACCTCTGCCTATTAATTTTGCCGGACTGTGCCCGGCTTTAGCATTACAAATGTTCAATTTTTAGCATGGCCATATTTGTTTGCTAACCCAGGCACAGATACGCCAACGCTACTTTGTCTGGCTGCATATCTGCGCCAGTGGGGGATCCTACGGAACACTTGCGCCAGATGGGGGAAGGAAGCCCTATGTTCCCGGTCACAGACCGGTTTTCAAAATATGTCACAAGTGATCCTACGGAACACTTGCGCCAGTGGGGGATTACTTCTCTTTTACTAAACCGAATTTTGAAGTATCAGTTATAATATCGGGATAAATATCGTCTCCTGTATAAGGCATTAAATCAAGACCAACAGAGAATAAAGTATATTTATTCCCAATTTTTTTATAATGAAATTCTTGATGATTATCTTTATTTGCCCTAACTAAATATGAATCATAAATAAATAAGAAAGGATCTTTACTTAAAACTTGTTTTAGACTATCAGGATAACTTCCCGTTTCACTTTTATAAATTTCTATAGACTTAACAACATCATTCAAATTTTGATGTGCAAAGAATGCCATGTCTTCATCTCCTGATTTGCTATATAGTTGATAAGACATTAATGAATATATACCTACTGTAAACAGGATTCCAAATAAACCTATCAACACCAACATTCTATCTTTATACTGATAAATTCCCCTCCAGATTAAAACAGCCCCGGAAAATGCCCCTACAATTGGAATAAACCCAAGAAAGCCCCAATTGTAGATATGACGCCCTCTTCTGTGTTGATTGAGTCCGCCTGATTGAGCGCCTTTAGGTTGTAAAGATTCATAAAAATTATTTTCATCTTCTAAAGAAGGAAAAGCACTTTTATTTATAAAATAAGTTTTTCCATTTACAATTGTAAAGTATATGTAATCATCTTCTTTTACTACAGACTTAATATTTTCCCAACGATAAAAATCTTTTTGATCTTTTGTTTCTATTGAAATGCCGTTTTGTACTACAGTAAATTTTCTATATCCTGTTTTTGTGGTATTATTTCTTATCCCTTTTTGGCATTTTAGAACTTGCAGCAAATAAAAAAGAAAATACGCTAGGGCCATTAATGAAAAACAAATTAATACCTGAATGAAATATACTTTCTTAGTAAACAAATATTCACCATATTTAAAACCACCTAATAGCAATGCCATAATTGCTATTAAGCTTATAACTCTACTTAATTTTTTTCTAAAGAATAAAAACTTTAAAAAATCTATATAATCTTTTTTCGATACCTCACTAATAATTTCCATATAATATTATCTTAGTATTATAATGTAATTGCAGTAAGAGCATAGCTTACTGGAAGTTCTGCAGCACCTCCGGATAGTAGAGTCATAACGCCTCCTAATATCGCTAATCCAGTTCCACCACCAGGCCTAAAATAGCCATCCCCACCAACTACCATATTTAAATTTATTTTCCGCAATGTCTCCTTGCATAGCTTTTTGCAGCATAGGCTAAGGGACATTGCGGTTCTTTTCCATAATACCTTTTTTGACCTTGGTGTTCGAAAAACTTACAAACCGCCCCAATCTGGGCTTCCAGACCAACGGGCACCACAACCTTTGAACCAGTACATTTAAAAGCTCTCCACTTTACCAAACTAAACATACATAAAATTATATTATTTAGTTCGCTCATCCCCGTTGGTTTAGAAAACCAGACGGGGGCGGTAATTTTTAAATTATTGAAGTAACACCTGTAGCGGCGGAAGGAAGCCCTATGCTCCCGGTCACAGACCGGTTTTCAATATATGTCACAAGTGATCCTACGGAACACTTGCGCCAGATGGGGAGCAGAAGGATGGGAACTGCCAGTAGCAATGGATATTTGCCAATAAAAACATAAAATGAACCGGGCAATCGCATATAATAAACTCAAATGTACCACGAAGAAAATTGCTACTATCAGACTTGCACTATACCTAGTTACACCATTTCCATCAGCCTTAATTTTTGCTCTGTAAATAAAATAGAAAATAAAACTATACATGATATACGTTTAATCGAATAAATCCTCTGTAATTGAATGACCATCATTTTCATTCTTATATATTTCATT
>JAFDXD010000031.1 GCA_018268135.1 Bacteroidota bacterium | reverse complement strand
TCAAAAAGGCCTCATTGGGCTCTTAATTTAGAAACACCAAATAACATACATTTACAAAAAAACCGACCACCAGAGGCAATCGGTTAATTATCTTAAACTGTCAACCTATTTCAGGACTATTCACTGCAATCAAATCATCAAGATCTTTTTCTTCTCCATCTGCAGCTTCCGCTTCTTCTAAGGATAATGCTTTTCTCAAATGCCTTGCAGATTCACCCGCTTGTGAGCTGTACGCTTCATCAATAATTACTGCATATTTCTTGTCATTATTTTGTGCAATTACATCTGAAATAACAGGAAACTTTTGAAGTGTAGTAACAATTATTCTTTTACCTTTTTCTATTGCATTTTTTAAATCCTGGCTTGTTTTATTCTTGTCAATATATTCTACCGTTCCGGGCATTTGTTCAATACAACATATCTAACACCTGCCCACGGTCTTTTACTTTTTCTCTGAAAACATCCAGGGTTTTTCGCTTACGCAATTCCTCTGCTACCCGTTCTACTATTTTTTCATCTACGGTTGCTCCGTACTGAGCAGACAAAGCCTCGTACTTACGAGGCTGGGTATCTTTTATAAAACCAATGAGGTCTTCAGGTATCAGGCAAAGTTCCTTATCATAACAACTATTGTCTTTCTCTGTATATTCTGCAAATTCGGGTTGAGCAATTTTTGTAAGATATTTTACAATATGCTCCTCAAAATGTGATTCTTTTGTTCCTTCTGCCATTTGATTATTTTGTACTGGTTATTATTGTAGGCGCTTCTTCTTCTTTGGTTTTAAGACTATTGACTTTAGACAGCAATAAAATTAACTCATCATTAAAATAGTAGTTTTCTTTACCCACTTTGTTTTTATGCAGCAGCCCTGTAGCGCACAACTGCTCTAAATAACTTGCTGCTGTTTTCCGTGTTACTCCAAGGTCTTTTTTTATATACTCAATTTTTGTGTAAGGATGCCTGAACAAACTATTGATCAGATCCTGACTATATATTTTTTTAAGATCCTGCCTTATCTGATGTTTGTGTTTACTCATCAGGTTTTTTATATCCCTTATAATTTGAGTGGTTTGAACAGATGTTATTTCTACTGCATCTAACATGTATAAGATCCAGGGTTCCCACTTCTTTGTTTTTCTTGTTTGTTGCAGTAGCCTGTAATACGCTCCTTTATTATGATTGATGTACCGGCTCAGGTAAAGTATTGGTAATTGCAACAGCCCTTGTTTTACCAGGTATAAAATATTAATGATTCTTCCTGTACGTCCATTGCCATCATAAAAAGGGTGAATACTTTCAAACTGATGATGTATAACCGCCATTTTAATAACCGGGTCTACATCGCTGAGGCCATCATCATTCATAAACTTTTCAAGATTGGCCATCAGGGTTTTTATTTCTGCGCCTGTTTGTGGTGGGCTATAAACCACTTCGCCTGTTTGTTCATTTTTTAAAGTAGTACCCGGCAGGCTCCGGTACCCTGCATCATTTTCTTCCAGCAGCGCCTGAAGCCTGATGATATCATTGCCTTTTATCAGCCTGGTTTTTTTTACTCGCTCAAATCCCTGCTGTAATGCAAAGGCATAATTATATACTTCTTTTGCCGCCATACTGGCAAACTGCCGGCTTACTCCATCACTGCTATACAATTCATCATGCGTAGTTACAATATTTTCTATGGCCGAACTGTCTTTTGCCTCCTGCAATGCTAATGTGCTTATAAGTATGCCCTCATTGGGAATAGACTCTGCAATACCATTTAAGCCGGACAGGGCCGCCCTTACTGACACCAATTTTTTTAAAACCGCTTTGGTTTCCAAATCCGTTTTAGGTGGCAGTAGTTCTATTCTATTTTTTTGACTGAGGCTCAACAAATATTATTTTATCTAAAATTAGTTTATTTGCACTATAACGTGGGTCGTTTTTTAGATTTTCTACCCATGTACGACAAAACGTGGGCAATTTTTGCTTTTTTGTACCCATAAAGTAGTTTTCATGGGTAAATTCAGGCTCATTTTGTTATTGGTTCTATATCATTTTGTTCTCCTAAATCCAACCTTGCCGGTGAAAAATCTTTTGTTTTTTGATAGTTCAACAAGGTTTTCATTTTTGCGGCTTGCCCAAAGAAATTGTCACGGCCGGAATGCAGTTGTTTAACCGCTTCATCATATTTACCCTTGGCCAGGTCGAGGTTTTTGCCAACAGCATCAAGACTATCCACAAAACCTACCATTTTTTCATACATCTTACCAGCTCTTTCGGCAATGGCCATGGCATTGCTTTCATTGCGTTCCCGCTTCCATAAATCGGAAATTAATTTTAGCGCCGCTATAAGATTCGTAGGGCTAATAAGTAAGATGCGCCTGTCATAAGCGTATTCCCATAAATTACCATCGCCCTGCAGGGCTGCAAAATAAGCCGACTCATTGGGGACAAACATCATCACAAAATCCATTGACTTGCTATAATCTTCATAAGCCTTAACACTAAGATCATCAATATGGGCTTTAATGGCTTTTACATGTGCCAGCAATTCTGCTTGCTGTGCTTCTTCAGTTTCGGCTTCGGTCATGCGCAGAAACGCATTTAAAGAAACTTTTGAATCTACAATTACATGGCGCTCATCCGGGTATTTAATGAGTGCATCGGGCCGCATTTTTTTACCGCTAACCGTACTCAGTAAAGGTTTACCATCGGTATCGAATAGTTGGTGTTCCATAAAGAATTCTTCGCCTTTACGCAAACCAGATTTATCGAGTATTTTTTCCAATATCATTTCGCCCCAGCGACCCTGAGTTTTTACTTCAGCTTTTAAAGCACGGGTAAGATTTTTGGCTTCCGATGCCAATTGCTGATTCATATCAAGCAGGCTCTTAACCTCTGTTTTCAGTGAAGCTCTTTCGTTGCTTTCTTTGCCGTATGTATCTTCCACCTGCTTTTTAAAATCCTGAATTTTTTCGCCCAACGGTTGAAGAATACTGGTGATATTATCCCTGTTAAGTGTTGTAAATTTCTCCGATTTAGTTTCCAGTATCTTGTTAGCAATGTTTTCAAATTCGGTATTGAATTTCTTGCCCAAGGCTTCTATTTCCTCCTTTTGTGTTTGCAATTTCTCATTTAGGGCATCATTGGTTGCTTTGGCAGTAGCTAATGCCTGAGTCGTTTCAGACAGTTCCTTTTTGGATGTCTTCAACTCCTCTGCAATTGCCTCGATAGCTTTATTTTTATCCAGTATGATTTGGCTGGCTGCCCGCAAATCTGCATTGGCAGTTGACACCTGGCTATTTAAGGCAGCAATCTCCTTTGCATTTGCTTCGATAGTTTGCTTTAAATTATTTATTTCTTTAGACTTAGCATTGAGATTGTCTGTTGCGGTGTTCAACTGCGAAGTGGCCGTTGCTTTGTAGCCTACAAATTCCTTTTCTAATTCGGAATATTTAAGTTGTGCAGCATCTTTCTCTGCTTGAATGGCGGAAGCAGTTTTTGCCTTTGCCAATAGCCAGCCGACAACTGCTCCGATTATAATACCAATGGCTATGTAAATTGTCTGAATCATTGATTTAGCTGATTTGTTTTTTTTTATTGATTAATCGTTTAAACTCCAGGCTCTTGCTTCCAAAATTGAGGAGGAGTCCTATTTCGATATTATACGCTTCTAAATAATTAATTGCCTGTGCCAGGTGAACATCTTCTAATTGGGTTAATGCTTTTTTATGAGACCCAAGCCCCAAGCCTCGCTATTTTGAGTTGTGCCGGTTACTTTCCTGTTTTTGCTAATTTTTACCTGACTATTTCAAACAACTATGAACATTGATGATTATTTTTTAAATCCAATCCTTTCCCTATCCTCCCATTTTCTTTGAGCAGCTTTTTCGTCTAATAAATTTTCCATTGCATCATAAATCTGGTTTAGTTGAGCATCATGTTCGCCCATCCTTTCTTTGATTAGTTTTAGTTGTTCCCGTATATCATTTTGTTGAATTAAAACACGTCTTATTTCAACAAATGCCCTCATGATGGCAATATTCATATTTATTGCCCGGTCGCTGTTTAGTACCCCGCTCAACATGGCCACACCCTGCTCGGTAAAAACATAAGGTAAATATTTTGTATGCTGCCCCCTTCCAGTTTTTAAGGTCACAATTTGTGATGATAAAGATTTCTCCTGTTTATCTAAGTTTTCAATTTGAAACCTCATACTTTCCCATTCGTCTTTGGAAAGCTGAAACATAAAATCTTTGGGAAAACGTTTCATATTGCGCTTTACGGCTTGGTTTAATACCCTTATTTCCACCTCATATAGAGCTGCCAAATCCCTGTCCAGCATCACCCTTTCACCCCTAATTTCATAAATCCTGTTTTGAATAGATTGTATTATATGCATGCGATCAATTTTTAAATGTCAATTATATTCTGTAAGTCGTCACTTGCTTTTCAACAGGGCCTAAAAGCGTAGCCAGTACACTATTCTAAAAAATCCCTCATCACGCTACTTTCTTTGCAGGAGGCGTTGCTGCGAAAATAAGGTACAAATAAGGTACAAATAATCCATAAATAAACATAGATAAAATATAAAAAAACGTATAATAAAGTATAATAAAAAACGCCATTTTTTTACATGGCTTTACGTGGTTTTTGTGCCTGATATGTGTTCGTTTGTTTGTGCCGGTTACTTCCCGATACAAAACTTTCCGAAAATCGTGCCCAATATATCTTTGTCATGAAGTATTTCTCCGGTTATTTCACCAAGAGAGTGCAGGGCATGGCGGATATCTGCAGAAAGTAAATCTCCGGTAATATTACTTTGCAGCCCGGCCTGTACTTTTAATAATGCAGTTTCACAATCAATAAGCGCTGCAT
The DNA here is from genome assembly GCA_018268135.1 of Bacteroidota bacterium. GTDB lineage: Bacteria > Bacteroidota > Bacteroidia > Chitinophagales > Chitinophagaceae > Ferruginibacter. The sequence continues at coordinate 49,221 of JAFDXD010000031.1, read as the reverse complement.
AGTGCCGGCTGTTTACTACAATGGTATTATTGGTATTTATTTTTTCTGATACTACCATTTCAGGCAGGCAGTTTACCAGGGTTTCTATATATTGTTTTTTGAGGGCTGATACTTCTAAATAAGTAAAATCTATTTTTATATTTTCACAAATGCCCCGGTGCAATTCTTTTAATTTACTTTCTGTACACATGTCAGTTTTATTTGCTACCAGCAATATTTTTTGACCAATAGGATTTAGTTTTTCAATATCGTTTTTTACTTCTATTACCGCCTGAGTACTGGCATCAAATACATACATCAGAATTACGGCATTGTTTATTTTTTCCATTGATTTTTCAATGCCTATTTTTTCAATGCTGTCTGTAGCTTCACGTATGCCTGCTGTATCTATAAGCCTAAATACTATGCCATTTACAATTAATTTTTCTTCAATGGTATCCCTGGTGGTGCCGGCAATATCGGTAACTATTGCCCGCTCTTCATTGAGCAATGCATTTAGCAAAGTAGATTTTCCTGCATTGGGCCTGCCTGCTATTACGGTGGCTACACCATTTTTTATAATGTTGCCGAGTTTAAATGAAGCTGCTAATTTTTTTACGGCAGATAATATATCTGCAATTAAGTTTTCTAATTTTTTTCTATCTGCAAATTCTACATCTTCTTCAGCAAAATCAAGTTCTAATTCTATCAGTGCTGCAAAATGAATAAGCTGCTCTCTCAGGTTTTTAATATCATTGCTAAAGCCACCTTTCATTTGTTGCAAAGCAGTTTTTTGCGCAGCCTCACTTTCGCTGGCAATAAGGTCGGCTACTGCTTCTGCCTGGGTGAGGTCAAGTTTTCCATTTAAAAAAGCTCTTTGTGTAAACTCACCGGGCCTGGCAAGCCTTGCGCCTTTGTGCATGCAGGCTTGTAATACACTCTGTAGCACATAAGGGCTACCATGGCAGCTTATTTCTACCACATCTTCGCCGGTATAGCTTTTGGGTGATTTAAAAAGTGATACCACTACTTCATCCAAAATATTTTCGCCTGATTTTAAAACTCCTACATGAAGGCTGTGAGTGGGCTGTGCAAGAAGGTTTTTTGAAGTAAAAAGTTCGTTTACAATATTAAAAGATTGGGTACCGCTAAGCCTCAAGATGCCGATGGCGCCAATACCCTGGGCTGTTGCCAATGCAATAATGGTGTCGTCCCAGCCCAAAAGTTTATTTGCCATAAGGCAAAGATACGATGTGTTATTTTTTTACACATCTAATTAAAACATAGAAAACTATTTTTTATTAATAATTGTTTCAAAACTAAATTTACAGGTATGAATCTGGCTCAAAATATATCACTCAAAAACTATAACAGCTTTGGTATTGAAGTGTATGCAAATTATTTTTCAGGCTTTAGCACTGTGTTGCAATTGCAGGAAGCGCTCGATTATTATGTGAACTTCAAAGCTGGCAATGCCTCATCAATACTAATACTTGGCGGCGGGAGTAATATTTTATTTACAAAAAATTATGAGGGGCTTGTTTTAAAAAATGAACTTGAGGGGATAGAAGTTGTACAGGAAGATGATAATTTTATTTATGTAAAAGCAGGGGCAGGTGTAGGCTGGCACCAGTTTGTATTGTATTGTATTCAAAATAATTTTGCAGGAGTAGAAAACCTGTCGCTTATACCCGGCAAAGTGGGAGCCAGCCCCATGCAGAATATAGGCGCTTACGGGGTAGAAATAAAGGATGTGTTTTATACCTTAGAGGCTTATCATTTGCAAGAAAAAAATATTGTTCAATTTACTTGTGAAGATTGCAATTTTGGTTATCGGGAAAGTGTTTTTAAAAATAAATATAAGGGGCAGTTTGCCATTCTCTCTGTTACTTACAGGCTTAATAAAACAGCAGTTTTTAATACTTCATACGGCGCCATTACGCAGGAGCTTGATAAGATGAATATTGGTACGCTGAGTATTAAAGGCATTTCGCAGGCAGTAATTAATATACGCAGCAGTAAATTGCCCGACCCTGCTGTAATCGGCAATGCCGGAAGTTTTTTTAAAAATCCCGAAGTAGATGCCAATCTGTTTTCATTATTGCAAAAAGAATTTAAAAATATTGTAGGCTATCCACTGCCAAGCGGAAGCGTAAAACTTGCTGCCGGTTGGCTGATAGAGCAGTGCGGATGGAAAGGATACCGCAAAGCCGATGCAGGATGTTTTGATAAGCAGGCATTGGTATTGGTGAATTATGGAAAAGCTACCGGCAAAGAAATTTATGAGTTAAGCGAAGCAATTATTGCATCGGTAAAAAATAAATTTAATGTATTATTGCAGAGAGAAGTAAATATTTTTTAAACGACATGCAACTATTTTTGCATTAAGTACATCTTACTAAAAAAACTTTATGAAAATTAAATTACTGACCCTATTTGTATTAGTGTTAATTACCAATCAACTTTTTGCCCAAAGTGCAGCAAAATCAATTTATGGCGAACTAGGAGGCGCGGGCCTTGCCTCTATCAATTATGATATGAGAGTAATGAAGAAAGAAGATGGATTAGGCTTTAGAGCAGGTGTGGGAGGCTTTGCTGTAAAAGTAGAAGATTCTAATAACGGATCATCAAAAGTTGGGATACTAACTATACCACTTGAAATAAATTATTTATTAGGTAAAGATAGCCGTAATTATTTTGAAGTAGGTGCAGGCGCTACTATCGTATCCGTTTCAAATAAATCCAGTAGTAATTCTGATGATAATTCTAATTTTTCCAGCACATTTGGCCATCTTTATTTAGGATATCGTTTGCAACCCAAAGAGGGTGGCTTTCTCTTTAGAGCCGGTATTACCCCGATATTCGGAAATGGGTTTTTTATGCCTTATTTTGGCGGGGTATCATTTGGCTATAAGTTTTAAGAAAAGATTTTTGTGTTGGGTTAATTAAAATCCTCTTCATTAAAATCTTCTTCGGAAAAATGCCTGCTATCCATGTTTAGCATACTACCCATCAGGTCTTTAAATTCTATTTTACCATCTATCATTTTTTTGCTGATGAGCGAAAAAGAAGCAAGGCCATGTAACACAAGCTCCATTAAAAGAGCCGTTTCTTTTTCGTTGGCAGTATGATAATATTTTTTCACCAATGCATGCAGCCCACTAACGGTGTAGAGTAACTGTATTTTATCTGTATCTTTTGTTTCTAAAAATATAGGTAATGTATTACCGGCATCAAACCAGTTGGTAATGGCCTTATAGGGGTTTTCAACAGGCTCTTTGCCCTTGCGCTTTTTTAAAGTGTCAGGGTTGGGAAAATATTGCACAAACTGAGTACGAATGGCTTTGTCTAAAAGTTTATAGGCCACTTGCAGGGGGCCTTCCTGCTCGCCTTCATATACCAGTTCTATTTTTCCGGTGATGGAGGGCACAATGCCATTTAGGTCTGCCAGCCAAACCTGTGTAGTTTTTTCATTATTTATTAATGCCCTTCTTTCTGCAGCGCTTATGGCATTTTCGTAAGCGGCAATGGTAAGCCTTGCGCTTACTCCGCTTTTTTTATCTACCAGTTCGCTTTCCCTTGCCTCAAAGGCTACCTGCTCTATCAATCTTTTCACCAGGTCGCTTATCTCTACTTTTTGCTGCTGTACTTTATTGATGTTGGCTTCCTGCTCTGTAATGAGTAAAGCATTTTCTAAAAGGCGGGGGTAATGGGTTAATATCTGGCTTTCAATCCTGTCTTTTAATGGGGTAACTATACTGCCACGGTTGGTATAATCTTCGGGATTAGCAGTAAACACAAACATAACATTGAGGGATAAACGAAGTTTGAAACCCCTTATTTGCAAATCACCTTCTTCTAATATATTGAATAGCGATACCTGTATTCTTGCCTGTAAGTCGGGCAATTCATTTATTACAAATATGCAACGGTTGCTACGGGGTATAATGCCATAGTGCAGCACTCTTTCATCTGCAAAACTCAATTTTAAATTAGCAGCTTTTATGGGGTCTATATCGCCTATAAGGTCTGCTACGCTTACATCTGGCGTTGCCAGTTTTTCAGCATATCTTTCACTTCTGTGCAGCCATTCTATGGGGGTATTATCTCCCTGCTCTTTTATAAGATTAACGGCATAGTGAGAAATCGGGTACAGAGGATCATCATTTATCTCACTGCCTGCAATGATGGGAATATATTCATCCAGCAAAGCCGTCATTTGCCTGGCCATCCTGGTTTTTGCCTGTCCACGCAGCCCGAGGTACAATATATTATGGCGGGATAGCAAGGCTCTTTCAGTATCGGGTATTACTGTATCTTCATAGCCAATAATACCGGGAAAAGGGCTTTCTTTTTTTCTTATTTTTTCAATTAAATTATCTCTTATTTCATCTTTTATAGATTTTGAAATATACCCGCTCTTTTTAAGTTCGCCCAGGGTTTTTATTTTACTTGTATCCATTTTTTTCTTCCTGTTTTTTTAGTTGCCAAGTCAGTTAATATACCGTTTTCTTTTTTCCGCTTTCAAAATCTTTAAAAATAAATGCACCCAACTTATCTAATGAAGCAAAGAATGCTTTACCATTATTAGTTTCGGTAAACTCCTGTACAAACCTTTGCAAATAGGGATCGCTGGCTATCATGAATGTAGTAATTGGTATTTTTAATTTTTTACATTGCGTTGCAAGATTCATACATCGGGTCAATATTTTCCTATCTATTCCAAAACTATTTTTATAATATTTCCCTCCTATTTTCAGGCAGGTAGGTTTGCCGTCTGTTATCATAAATATTTGCTTATTGGGGTTGCGCCTGCGGCGCAATAAATCCATTGCCAACTGCAAGCCGGCTACTGTGTTGGTATGGTAGGGGCCTACCTGTAAATAAGGGAGGTCTTTTACTTCTATGGTCCAGGCATCATTTCCAAACACCACAATATCCAAAGTGTCTTTAGGGTATTTGGTTTGTATTAGCTCACTTAGTGCCATGGCAACTTTTTTTGCGGGGGTTATCCTGTCTTCGCCATACAAAATCATTGAGTGAGAAATGTCTATCATCAATACCGTGGAGGTTTGTGCTTTATAATCTGTTTCTCTTATTTCAAGGTCGTCTTCCTGCAAGCTAAAGCTATCAATACCGTGACTTACCTGTGCGTTTTTGATAGAGCTGGTAAAATCTATTTGCTCCATGGTATCGCCAAATTGAAAAGGCCTTGTTTCAGGATTTATTTCATCGCCACCACCGGGTTTAAATGTGCTGTGATTGCCCTGCTTTGTTTTTTTTATTTTACCAAAAATTTCTTCCAGGCTTTTTTTCCGGATACTTTGTTCGGTTTTGGATGTTATTTTTATTTCGGCATTTATTTTATTCTCATCAATATATCCTTTGGCTTTTAATTCTTCCAAAAAATCGCCCATACCATATTCCTCATTTGTAAGTTTATATTCTTTATCCAGTTCATTCATCCATTGCATGGCTTCGTTAAAATCGCCATTGGTATAGGTAAGTAATTGCAAAAATAAATTGAGCAACTCCTCAAACTTTGAGGGGGCATTGCCATTGGGATTGTATTTTGAAAAATGAAAACCAATCATATAGTTTGTTTAAAGGCAGAGTAGGAGAGCCGCTCAAAAAACAGGAGGGATCGGTTCTGCTAATCTATACACAATTTACGTAACAATTTTATCTGCTGATTGCCTGCTATGTTAAATAAAAAGAGCCTTGTAATAAAGTTACAAGGCTCTTAAAATAGTATGAAGTATTTTTATTTTTTGTTACTGTCAGCAGCCGATTTTGTTACCGGTGTGGTATTGATGGTTCCTTTGTCTTCCAAAAGTTGCTGTGGATTTTTAAATTGCTGTTCAAGCGAAGTAAGGGCTTTCAGCAAATTCATATTTCTCTCTTCTTCAAAAGAAAGCAAATCCCTTTTATTGTCGTCCAGGCTTTGGTAGTATGCCACCTGCTGTTCCATATCTTTTTTAAGGCTGGCAGTTACTTTTTTAGCCAGGGTAGTATCTCCGGCTTTGTAAGCAGCGTATAAAAATTGTAATGATATTTGATTTTGCTGCTGCCCACGGCTTACCATTCCATACGAAAAGTTTTGATCAAGCATCATATCATCGCAGCGGTGCAAAAGTTTTTTTGCATCCTCTGTTCTGCCGGCATCATCTAAATTAGAGGCAGCCTGAGCATAAGCCAGTCGAATACTATTGAGATGCCTGCGATTTTCTTCATCAAAATATACCCCGGGTTTATCTGCATTGCCAAATACAAAGTTTTTTATCATTTTATTCATCACCCAATCTTTATTTACATCATTTGCATCGGTTTTATTTTTTACCGGTACCAGTCTGTAGGTAAGCCCATCCTGCCTTAGGTAATCCTGAAAGCCCAAATCGCCATAGGGCGAGGTAAAGTAAATAGGCCTTTTCCATTTATTTGCAGCTATAATATTGAGGATGGCTGCATCATTTTTATACAGATAAGTTTTAGGAATTTCAAAATCTACTTCGCTTACCACACTGTCTGTAGCATTTACAGTACCATTTTGCCTTACTAAATTAATATCTACCGGCACACTTACTTTTTTAGAAGGGAACATGTTTAATACATCTCCGCTTCTCGATTGTTGAACTTTAGAGGGGTCATCACTGCCAGCATAGTCCTTCATCATGGTATATAAATCCATGTATTGATTAGGGTTTGCGCCAGGCGCCGGGTTATAATAAATAGCATCTCTCTTTGTTCCTTCTATTTGTGCGGGAGTCCATATCGGGTCAATAGGATCACTTTCGTTTACCTTATTTCTTAACTGGTTGATGTACCATCCGGTACCCAATAAGCTGCTATTTATTACCCTTACATCTGTTCTTATGCCTTGTACTTCCTGTGCATACCAAAGTGGGTAAGTATCATTATCGCCAAAGGTAATTAGTATGGCATTGGGCGCACAGCTTTCCAAATAATCGGTAGCCAGGTCACGGGCCAATACTTTATGGCTCCTGTCGTGGTCGTCCCACTCCTGGTTTGCCATTATTACCGGTACTAAAAGCAGGCATATTGCACCGGCAGCATATCCGGCCATTTTTGGATTTTTAATAGCAGATTGCATTAAATCTTTTACATACAATACTCCTAAGCCAATCCATATTGCAAAGGCATAAAAAGAGCCTACAAATGCATAATCTCTTTCTCTTGGCTGGTTGCCGGCCATATTCAGATAAAACTCAATGGCAAGCCCGGTAAATAAAAATAAAATACCCACCACCAATGCATTTTCTTTAACTTTTTTTACATGATAAAATAATCCCAGCAAGCCCAAAATAAAGGGCAGCATAAATAAACTATTATTGGCCTTATTATTTTTCAGGCTATCGGGCAGGTTATTTTGATTGCCCAGCCTCATATTGTCCAAAAAGCCAATGCCGGTTTTCCAGTTACCATCTCTTACATTTCCAATATTTACGCCCTGCAGGTCATTTTGTTTTCCCGAAAAATTCCACATAAAGTAGCGCCAATACATCCAGTTTACCTGGTAGCTCATAAAAAAGCCAATGTTTTCGGCCATAGTAGGGGCACGCTCCCAACTGCCATCTTTGTTTTTACCAATACCCGCCCAGTTTGCATAATAATCTGCATGGCCCTGTTCATTGCTGCCATCCCACATTCTTGGGAAAAAATGAATATCCTGATCATCATACTGGTAAGTTTGTTTTAGCCCACCATCATCATATTTTGTTTTGCCTTTTACCCAAAGTGTCCCCAGGTTTTTCATATCGGGGTTGCCGTTATCATCTCTTTTTATATCGGCAGTAAAATCCTGGCCAAAAAGTATGGGCCAGTCGCCATACTGATCACGAGATACATAGCTTTTTAAATTGATTGGGTTATCTACCTCATTCATATCAATAGCCACATTGCTATTGCTGCGTACCAGGGTAGTAAAGTAAGAGCCAAAGCATCCTAAAATAATAAATAAGAAACTCCATAAGCCAAGCTTGGCAAGGTTCCAGCTTTTTTTATGGGCAATGTACAGGCCTCCAAAAATAAGGCCTACCAGCATTAAAAAGAAAAAGCCAAAGCCGGTAAAAAAAGGAAGCCCCAGGTTGTTTACAAAAAACACATCAAAACTTCCTGCTGCACCCACGCTCCATTGTATCAGCGCTTTTTGTGCAAGCCCGGTTATTACACAACTAATTACAAATGCAAAAAATGTTTTCCATGGAGTGGCTTTGTATCTTTTAAAATAATAAATCATTACAATAGACGGGATGGTTAAAAGATTCAATAAATGCACCCCAATACTAAGCCCCATCAAAAAGAAGATAAGAATAATCCACCTGTCGGCCTTGGTAAAATGGCCTGTAATTCCGGCTTCCTGCTCAGCAGTTACATCGTTTTCCCATTTTATTATGCACCAAAAAAGTAAGCCGGTAAACATTGAAGCCAATGCATACACTTCACTCTCAACGGCACTGTACCAAAATGTATCAGAAAAAGTATAAGCCAATGCGCCCACTACGCCAGCAGCCATGATGCCAATAATTTTTTCAGAAGATAATTCTTCGCCTTGTTTTTCAATTATTTTTTTAGCAAAATGTGTAATGGTCCAAAATAAAAATAAAATGGTGAAGCCACTTGCAAGGGCACTCATAGTATTAAGGCCGGTGGCAGCATGTGCGCCATCAAATGGCACCATAAATAGCCTGCCAAGCAGCACAAAAAACGGGGCGCCCGGCGAGTGTGGTATTTGTAATTTAAAAGCACTGGAGGCAAATTCGCCGCAATCCCAAAAACTGCCGGTAGCTTCCATTGTCATAAGATACACAGAGCAGGCAATGATACATACTATCCAGCCTGTAATGTTGTTGATGCGTTTAAAACTCATTAGTGTGGTTGTTTTTTTTAAGTGTGGCAAATATAATCATGTTTACACTTGAGAAGCCATATTGTAACCTTTTTTAGAATTATTTTGCAAGCACCTTCTTTTTTTTTAAAAGGAGCCGGGCATTACAGCAATATTCAACATTGGTCCCGCTATACATTACAAGCCCCGCCTGCGGCTGGGGCTTTTCATTTCTATCGGGGCTATTAGCCCGGCTCCTGTTTTTTATAGCATCATTTAGTAACGGTAGTTTTTTCTTATTTTTCAATTTTTTATTTATCATGCCGGGTGCAATTATCTTTGCATCCTTATGCGTAAAGCATTTATACAATTGCATATTGCCGTTTTCTTTGCAGGGTTTACTGCCATACTTGGTAAGTTGATACAGTTAAATGAAGGCCTGCTGGTATGGTATCGTTTATTTATTACCGTGATAGTATTAGGTGCAATCATGTTTTTTAAAAAACAATTGAAGCCCATTGCAACTAAAGATTTTTTTAAGATAGCAGGAGTAGGGTTGGTTATTGCCATTCATTGGGTTAGTTTTTATGGCAGTGTAAAATATTCAAATGTATCTGTAGCCCTGGTATGCTTTTCGGCTACCGGTTTTTTTACCGCACTGTTTGAGCCTGCCATCCTTCGACAAAAAATAATTTTTGCAGAGCTGCTATTGGGCCTGCTCGCCATTTCGGGTATTTATATCATTTTCGATTTTCATCCCCAGTACAAGCAGGGCATACTGTTTGGCATCATTGCAGCCATGGGAAGCGCTTTATTTCCCATTTTTAATAAGCAATTATTGCAGCGTTTTTCTCCAAAAATACTTACCCTGTACGAGTTGGGTAGCGGGTTAGTATTGTTAACCCTTTTGGTGCCTTTTTATTTATTGCAGTTCAAAGCGGCCTATTATTTACCTACTACCACAGATTGGGCCTGGTTAGTAATACTGGCAGTGGTATGCACGGTAGTTAGTTTCGATCTGCAATTAAATGCATTAAAAAAGATATCTGCATTTACTGCAAACCTTACCTATAATTTAGAGCCAGTATATGGAATTATAATGGCCTTTATTTTTTTTGATGAAAATAAAATGCTGCACTCTCAGTTTTATATTGGTTTGGGGCTAATTATTATAGCCGTTGGGCTGCAAATGCTAAGGGTAATGCATCAGGCTAAGAAACCTATTACTGCCGTGGGCTAATCAAACTTTAATTTCTAATTTCTCATAAATAAAATTCATCAGCCAGGCGGGGCCTATCAGTAAAAATTGAAGGTCTTTAAAAAATGAAGGCTTTTTCCCTTCTATTTTATGGCCTATAAACTGGCCAATCCATGCAAGCACAAAAATAACCAAACAGAAAATCCATAAAGGAAATACCCTGGTGATTTCAATGATGTTGCACATACTTAAACCTACAATTTCAAATATCATTAAGCCTACCCATAGCGAGCGGGATAAAAAAAAGTAATATACTATTAAAAGCCCTATTACAATAAATCCAAGATTTAAATGGTGCCCACTAAAATAAAATGGTAATTTAATGGCATACAGCAGGCCCGACACCGAAAAAAGTATGCACGGTACACAAATCCAATGAATAAGTTTATTGGTTTCATTCTGATGGCTTTCTCCGTATTCGCTTAGCCACTGTTGTAAAGATTTCATATAATAAATTAATTGCTTCTAAAGATAGTACTCTCTTTAGAAATATTTCTACAGTATAAACATATTATTTAAGCAATTTATTTTACTATATATATTTTTTTTCCGCAATAAAATTTTACAGGCTTACGTTATTACTTTGGTTTTTCATAGGATATTGGATTAATACGGGCTAAGATTTCTATTTTGGCCCCTTTTTTTTGCCCTATTTTAAAAGTATAAAACTCCTTGCTATATTTAAAATACTGATTATAAAGCATTTTAATTAAACTCTCTAAAAATCTTTCTTTAAAAAAAAATTCTGTTACGCATTAATCTTTAATTAATTGGCATAGTCAAAGCTCTGGTTTTTCATAGGATATTGGATTATAAATCGGGCTAAGATATCTATCTCTGCCCTTTTTTTTATAAAAAAAGCTCCCGGTAAAAGGAGCTTGAATAAAAATTATTTAAGGTTGGTTATATAATCAACATTGAATCGCCGTAGCTAAAAAAGCGGTATTTATCCTTAATGGCTTTTTTATAAGCTTCCATCATAAGATCGTACCCTGCAAAAGCACAAGCCATAATTAGCAGGCTGGTTTTAGGCAAATGAAAATTGGTAACCAGCGAGTCTGCAATATTAAAATTGTATGGCGGGTGAATAAAATGGTTGGTCCAACCTTCAGAAGGTTTTAATAATTTTTGAGCAGTATAAGATGTCTCCATTGCCCTCATGGTAGTAGTGCCAATAGAGCAAATACGATGACCATTTTCTTTGGCTTTGTTTACAATTGTACAGGCGGTTTCATCTATCTTATAATATTCGGCATCCATTTTATGTTTGCTAAGGTCTTCTACTTCTATTGGCCTAAAAGTACCTAAGCCGGTATGCAGGGTTACTTCGGCAAAGCGTACACCCTGTATTTCTAATCTTTTTATCAATTCTTTGCTAAAATGCAACCCTGCTGTTGGCGCTGCCACTGCTCCTTCATGTTTGGCATATACAGTTTGGTATCTTTCTTTATCTTCTTCTTCGGGTTTGCGTTTTATGTATTTAGGCAATGGAGTTTCGCCCAAAAAATCGAGCATGGCCCTAAATTCATCATCGGTACCATCCCACAAAAAACGAATGGTGCGGCCCCTGCTGGTAGTATTATCAATTACTTCAGCTACCAATTCATCACTTTCGCCAAAGTACAATTTGTTGCCTACCCTTATTTTTCGGGCAGGGTCCACTATTACATCCCAAAGTTTGTTGGGTTTGTTTAATTCCCTCAATAAAAACACTTCAATTTTAGCACCGGTCTTTTCTTTACGGCCATACATACGTGCCGGAAAAACTTTGGTATTATTAACTACAAATACGTCTTTGTCGTCAAAATACTCCATAATGTCTTTAAAATGCCGGTCTTCAATTTGCCCTGTGTGGCGATGTACCACCATCATTCGGCTTTCTTCTCTCTTTTTAGTGGGGTGCTGGGCAATAAGGTTTAGAGGCAGGTCAAATCTGAATTGAGATAATTTCATCAGTGATTTGTTTTTTTTGTATAATGTATCTTTCGGTGAGGCTTTATGGTAGAGCTTTGCCGGCAGATTCAGGTAATAAAAAATTTAATGTATCAACCGCCGGTACTGTAAATTTATATGTACAGAGATAGTTAGCCTTGCTTGCGTAGAGGCATTTATCATGTTACGGCATGATTTTTTTAAAGTGGGCAAAGTTAATAAATAAAATTTGGAAAATCTTTTAAAATTTTATAATTACCGGTTACTTTTATTGTTATTAGCAAAGTAATACGCAACTTTAGGGCATTACATTTAATAAAAATGAAATATGCCCAAAAAACGCCTAATCATTAGTTTACTCTTTTGCCTTTCATTTTCTTGCCAGTTATTGGCTCAAAATTCTCAGGCGCCTAAGTACAATAGCCTGTTGTGGCAAATAACCGGTAATGGGCTTACCAAACCATCTTACTTATTTGGTACCATGCATGTGAGCAACAAAATGGCTTTTCACCTGAGCGACTCATTTTATTGTGCCTTAAAAAATGTAGATGCCGTGGCATTGGAACTAAATCCCAAATTGTGGCAGGAGCAAATGGTAAAGCTTAATATTTTGAACGAAAATTATACTAATTACATACAAACTGCCGGCAATGATTATTTGGATGAAAACAGTTTTAGAATAAAAAAATATGATGATGTTTTAAAAGCAGCCCTAAGTACCGAACCACCCGTAGTCAATAGTTTACTGTATCGTTCTTTTAAATCAAAAGAAGATTTTGAAGAAGATACTTTTTTAGATCTCTATATTTTTCAAACTGGTAGAAAAATGGGAAAAGCGGCTGCCGGTGTAGAAGATTATTACCAATCAGAAAAACTGGTATTAGAAGCTTATGCCGATATGGCAAAAGAGAAAAAAAGAAATAATGCAGACTTAGGCGATGAAACCATGAGCAGCCTTGCAGAAAAATTGCAAGATGCCTACAAAAACGGCAATCTTGACCTTTTAGATTCAATAGAAAATTTATTAGAACACTCTACTGCTTTTAAAGAAAAATTTTTATACAAGCGAAATGAAATACAGGCTAATTCTATTGACAGCATCATAAAAAAAACTTCCTTGTTTGCAGGAGTAGGGGCGGCTCATCTTCCCGGAAACAGGGGAGTAATAGAGCTGCTTAGGAAAAAAGGATATACCGTAAGGCCGGTAAAAATGAGCAATAGAGATGCTCTGCGTAAAGAAGAAATAGATAAGCAAAAAGTAAAAGTAAATTTTAGCACACAGCAGGCAGCAGACGGTATGTACAGCGTACAAGTACCGGGCTATTTATATTCTATCAAATCGGCCTACCAGTTACTAAACAGGCGCCAATATGCCGATATGGATAATGGATCGTATTATATGGTAACAAGGGTAAAAACCTATGCCGCTTTTACAGGACATTCGGTAGCTACAGCTTTAAAAAAAGTTGATAGCTTATTGTACGAAAATATACCCGGGCGAATTCTTTCAAAAAAAATGATTAACAATAACGGGTATCCTGGTTTTGATATAATAAATCGTACCCGCAGGGGCGATATGCAGCGGTACCAGGCTTTTGCAACGCCTTATGAAATCATTATTTTTAAGATGAGTGGCCACAATGAATATGTAGCAGGGGAAGAAGGAAACCGCTTCTTTTCTTCTATTCACTTAAAAGCTCCTAATCATTCAATGGTTCATTTTACTCCACAGCAGGGAGGATTTACCATTTCATTGCCCGAGCCTCCCAATAGTTATTTTAATGATTCCTATCAAAACAGGTGGGAGTACCAGGCGCAGGATACTACTAACGGAGATGCATACCTGATTTTTAAGAAGAGCAATTATAATTTTAATTTATTAGAAAAAGACAGTTTTGTGCTGCAAATGATTGAGGAGTCATTTAGAAGCCCCGATTATTTTGATAAACAACTTAGCCGAAAGCAGGTAACACTAAATGGCTACCCGGCATTACTGGTAAGAGAGCAGATGAAAAACGGCTCCATAGTAAATGCCGCCTGCCTGCTGCTGGGCTCACAATATTTTGTAATAGCCAGGCATACTAATAGTACAAATGATAGCTCTTTCTCTTTTTTGAACAGCTTTTCATTACAGCCCTACCAATATCAGCCTCCGCAGGTGTTTACCGATACATTTTTAAATGTAAGAATTAGTACACCCATTGTGCCAGCCATAGATGCAGGCATGAGAACCGTAATTGAACAAAGTATGCAAGATGCAGCAAATGGCAATAACTACTCTGGCTATATTGCTTACTGGCCTAAAATAAAAAATGGTTTGCTCATGAGTGATTCTACCGGCGAAGAAGCAGCTATTACCATGCAGGAATTTCCAAAGTATTATTACATTAAAGATTCTATAAAATTTTGGGATGATAATATAAAAAAGTATGCCGCTAAGCAGAATATGCTTTTGTATGCTTCATCGCCGGTTTACTTGCCTGATAATACATCAGGGTATCGTTTTACACTTAGAGATACTGGTTCCTCGGCCACAATAGAGCGATTAGAATGGCTAAAAGGAAGATATTTATTTACCCTTACTACCATGGGCGATACTATTAGCAGGCGTAGTAAATTTATTGATGATGCTTTTCAATCATTCAGGCCTTATTGCAAAGAGCCGCAAGAAAATATTTATCAAAACAGGCTGCCCTTATTTTTTAGCGATTTATTTAGCAGTGATAGTGCATTGCATAAAAAAGCTCAGCAATCTATTTCTAACTTAAACTTTGGCAGCAGCGAAAGTGAAGCATTATGCAATGCCATTGCCATGCTGAGTATAAATGATAAAGATTATTTTGATTCAAAAGCGAGGCTGATTGCAGAATTAGGTTTTTTAAAAGATACTGCCACTAATGTTACTACTACCTGCCTGCAGCATATTTATGAACAGGTATCAGATACCAGCCTTTTTCAGAATGAAGTAATAATGGCATTGGCAAGGTTAAAAACAAAAACTTCATTTACAATATTAAAAAATTTGATGCTTCAGGCTCCTCCTGTATTTGATAAAGATGAATACAGCAGCCTTTTTGAGAATATGGAAGATACTTTAAAATTGAGCGCTTCGCTTTTTCCGGCTTTGTTGCAACTGACTACACTTACAGATTACAAAGCGCCGGTTACAAAGCTTTTGGTAACATTGGTTGATAGCGGGTATCTTCAAAGTAAAGATTATGAAAAATATTTTTCATCAATTTTTATAGATGCCATTGTTGCACAAAAAAAGCAACAAATAAAAGATGAAAGAATAATGGTGCAAACTAAAATGAAAGAAGATGACCCGGATATTGATGCATACAAATTTAATTATCGTGATTATGACAATGGTAAAATAGACCTGAATGATTATGCTGTATTGCTGATGCCCTTTTATAATAAAAATAAGCAGGTGCAAAATTATTTTACCAAAATGCTGTTAAGTAAAGATAAATCGGTAAGAATGGATGCCGCCGTTTTAATGATGAGAAATAATAAACCTCTGCCTGATAGTATTGTACAGTCCATAGCATCGGATAACAAATATTTGGGAACCTTTTATGAAAAATTATATCAGTCAAAATGCCTGAACAAATTACCGGCTGCTTATAACAACCAATTATTGCTGGCAAAAAGTTACCTGGTAGATAAGTTAAATTCAGACCTTTTGGATTCGATAGTTTTTATAAAAAAAATAGAGACTATTGCCAATAATGAAAAGGGGATGGTTTATTTTTTTAAATACAGAATTAAAAAAGAAGATGAGTGGAAGATTGGTATGAGTGGCTTACAGCCATTAGATAGCAATGAAACATCTGTAAATGATGACTTAACCTTTGCAACTAACAAAACCCTCATAGAGTATGAACCCCTGGATGAACAATTGAATAAGCAATTAAAAAGAATACTATTTAGTTTGCATAAAAGCGCCAGGTATTTTTTTAGTGATGATGTGTCGGGTGATGATGTAAATATGCAGGATGATGAAAATTAAAAAGATTTTTTTTGGCCGGGGATAGACTCTATTAATTGTTGTGTGTAAATATCTTTAGGATTAAAATAAATGTTATCAGCGCTGCCTTCTTCCACTATTTTCCCTTTATTCATTACCAATATTCTATCGCTGATGTAATGTACCACAGATAAGTCGTGCGAAATAAATATGGCTGTAAAATTTAAGTCTGCTTTTAGTTCATTGATGAGGTTTAGTACCTGTGCCTGTACGCTTACATCCAGCGCAGACACACTCTCATCAAACACTAAAAAAGAAGGCTCTAATGCCAGGGCCCTTGCAATGCAAATGCGCTGCCTTTGCCCACCACTAAACTGGTGCGGATACCGGTTAAAATGATCTGCATTTAAATTTACTTTTTCTAGTAAAGACACTACCTTTTCTTTTCGCTCTTTTTGGTTATTAAAATAATGATGTACTGTAAGGGGCTCCATTATAGCATCGCCAATGCTAATACGAGGATTAAGTGAGCCATAAGGATCCTGAAAAACAATTTGAAGGTTTTTTCTTATCAGCCTCCATTCTTTTTCCTGTAGTGTAGAAATATCTTTTCCATTCAAAATAATTTTTCCGGAGCTGGGATTTATAAGATGCAGTATGGCCCGGCCAAGTGTAGTTTTGCCACAGCCGCTTTCGCCCACAAGCCCAATGGTTTCATTTTTATTAACTGTAAAACTTACTCCATCTACCGCTTTGTGCATGCTGGTAGGTTTGCCAAAAATATTTTTTGTTTTAGTAAAATATACTTTTAAGTCTTGCACATTGAGCACCACCTCGTTTGTAATGATGGGGCTAATATTTTTTATATTTTTTTGAGTTGCTGTAATGTTATTAGTTGGGTTTAAAAAATCACTGATAACGGGCAATTTTTTCCCTTTGCTGCCGGCTGTTGGTTTACAGGCAAGCAGGGCTTTGGTATAGTTGTGTTGTGGGTTTAAGAGTATGGTTTTAGTTTCTCCCTGTTCTGCAATACTTCCTTTGTACATTACAATTACTTCGTCAGCATAGTCTGCCACTAGCGACAGGTCGTGGGTGATGAGCAATACCGACATTTTATTTTGCTGCTGTAATTTTTTTAAAAGCATTAAAATGCTTTTTTGAACCCTTACATCCAAAGCAGTGGTAGGCTCATCTGCTATTAATAAAGCCGGGTTGCAGCACATGGCCATTGCAATCATTACTCTTTGCTTTTGGCCGCCGCTCAACTGGTGAGGATAGCGTTTAAGCATTGCCGTTGGCTCCGGCAGCGATACCAATTCAAATAATTCAATGGTTTTTTGGCGTGCTTCTTCTTTTGAAATTTTTTTATGTTGTATCAAAGCTTCCATTACCTGGTTGCCACAGGTGTACACGGGGTTTAGTGAGGTCATCGGCTCCTGAAAAATCATGGAGATTTTATTGCCCCTTATATTGCTTACTTCGCCCGGCGTAAGCTTTAATAAGTCCTGAAAATGATTTTCATCTTCGCTAAATAATATTTCTCCCGATACGGTAGCCTGCTTTGGTAATAATTGTAAGATAGAAAGGGAGGTAATGGATTTTCCTGAGCCACTTTCGCCCACAATGGCTACCATACTGCCCCTGCTGATAGTAAAACTGCTATTGCTTACTGCGTTTACTTCAGTACCATTTTCAGAAAAAGTTACTCGTAAATTTTTTATTTGTAACAAAGGCAGCATGAGTTAGGCCGGCTTAAAATTTCAAATGGCGAACTGTAAGCCCGTTATTTATCAATTGTTTTAATGAATCTATGCCGATTTTTAAATGCTGTTCCACATATTGTGCTGTTACATTTTTATCACTCGCTTCTGTTTTTACTCCCTCGGGTACCATGGGGCTATCGCTTACCAATAACAATGCACCGGTGGGAATTTTATTGTAAAAGCCAACTGTAAAAATGGTGGCAGTTTCCATGTCAATGGCATAAGCCCTTACTTTTTTTAAGTACTCTTTAAACTCTTCATCATGCTCCCATACTCTTCTATTGGTAGTATAGCATACGCCCGTCCAATAGTCTTGTTTATAATCTCTAATGGTAGTAGAGATAGCTTTTTGCAGGGCAAAAGCCGGAAGGGCTGGTACTTCTTTCGGAAAATAATCATTGCTGGTACCTTCGCCTCTTATGGCTGCAATAGGAAGGATAAGGTCTCCGATTTTATTGCGTTTTTTAAGCCCGCCACATTTGCCTAAAAATAAAACCGCTTTTGGCTGTATAGCCGTTAGCAAATCCATAATGGTAGCGGCTCCGGGGCTTCCCATTCCAAAATTAATGATAGTAATATCATTGGCTGTGGCACATTGCATGGAGCGATCTTTACCTACTACTTCTACCTTGTTCCACTCGGCAAAGAGGTTTACATAATTAGAAAAATTGGTAAGTAAAATGTACTCACCAAATCCGCTTAACTCCTGGCCTGTATAGCGTGGCAGCCAGTTTTCTACAATTTCTTCTCTTGTCTTCATATTTTTTCAATTCGTATAAAATTACAAAATTTTATACTGTTTTTTAAAAAAAAGACTTCTCCATGATTGTATATGGATATATGGGAAGTAATTGAATAAGGAGATGCAACTTTACAAAAATGAGTGTATGTATTTTGTAAAATAGGTAGAAGATATGTTTGATAAAAATATTTAGAAGCGATATTTGTGTATTATTAATATAGAATAAATGATAAAAATAGAGTACCCGGATAAGAAGCCAATGTTGAAGAAAACGAAGGGGAGGGAATATATTTTTTGTATGATAAGAAAAAAATGGCTGGTCATTACTCCGGAAGAATGGGTAAGGCAAAATTTTTTGCTTTACCTGGTAGAAGTGTTGAAATACCCGGCATCATTAATAGCTGTAGAAAAACAATTGCAACTACCCGGCATTCTTAAAAGATTTGATATAGTGCTATATAAAAATTTAGAACCATTTATGATAATAGAATGTAAAGAAATGAAGGTATCATTATCTGAAAGTACCTTATTACAGGTACTTCATTATAATAGCATTTTACAGGCAGGCTATATGGCAATTACCAATGGCTCCTATTGTAGATTATTTAAAAAACTAAATGGAAATTTTATAGAAGAAAATGTAATGCCTGCAATTAATTAGGCTGATTTTCTAATTTAAAGCCATTTTCATCTGCAAATTTTTTCTGAACATCTTTCACCTCTGATATTACCTGGGGCTTTTTGGCTATCAGAGTTTGAAAGTTGGCTAACTCTGTATTTCTTTCTTCATCTGTAGCAGCGTTTCCAATGTTTTTGTAAGAAGTATAAATGCTTTTGAGATATTTAAAATAGTTGATGTAGGCACTTTTAAATGCTTCACTATTTTTAGCATCGGGCACAGGTATTTTTTCTAATTCATTAATTTTTTCATCTACTTTTTGTTCCATTTGGCTGCCAATAATTCCAATGCTGTCAAATTGATTTGCTTTATAAAAGTCAGATACCTTGGCTTCGGCCTTTGTAATTTCCGGAACCAGTGCATCTTCTTTTTCTACCATGTCCTGATTGAATTTAAAGGCTTTGTTATTAAAGTTGCATCCGGAATTAATAAAAAGAATTGCAGCAAGTACGATTAAATATTTTTTCATAGTAAAATTTTTATGTGTTCAAAGTAATGTAAATATTTTAATAAATACCATTTTTCAATAAAAAAAGCCACCGCTACAGGTGGCTCAAAATATTTATGAATAATAATTTTATGGAAAAATACCCAACTCACTATAGCTGGTAGCTACTTTATTGATAGCATTTACATAAGCTGCAGTACGCATATCCGGTATATCGGGATTGCTATGCCAAATATCCATTATCTCACGTGTGGCAGTAATCATGGTTTCTTCCAGCCCGCTGTGTACCAGGTCTTGCTCTTCAGGGCCATGCATAATAAATTTCCTTTCTATTTCGCTCACATTCTTGCCGGTAAGTTCTTCAATCTGGCTAAGTATATGAGTGTTTAAATTTTCAGTAAATCTTTTTTCCATGCGGCCATAACGTACATGGCTAAGGTTTTTTAACCATTCAAAATAGCTCACTGTTACACCTCCTGCATTTAAGTACATATCCGGTACGCATACAATTCCTTTTTGAATAAATACCTCATCAGCTTCGGGAGTGCAGGGGCCGTTGGCAGCTTCGCCAATTATTTTTGCCTGTACTTTTGATGCATTGTCTTTATTAATTACATTTTCTAATGCTGCCGGAATAAGAATATCGCATTTTAACTCTAAAGCATCTGTGTTTTTTGCAAGATTGGTAGCACCCGGAAAATTTAAGATGCTGCCGGTTGCTTTTCTGTGTTTGAATACTTCATCTTCATTCAGCCCATCGGGATTCATAATAGCACCTTCATACTCAGCTAAGGCAATTATTTTTGCACCGGCTTCTCTAAAAAACTTTGCAGAATGATAGCCTACATTTCCCAATCCCTGTACTATTACATTTTTATTTTTTACACCTACTTCAAGGCCTAATTTTTTCATTACTTCAGGCATATTGCAAACTTCTCTAATGCCGAAAAATACGCCTAAGCCGGTAGCTTCAGTACGACCTCTTACACCGCCTTGCGTTACGGGCTTACCGGTTACACAACCTGCAGCATCTATTTCGCCGGGCTTTAAAGATGCATAGGTATCTACTATCCATGCCATTTCTCTTGCGCCGGTACCGTAGTCGGGGGCGGGTACATCAATACCGGGGCCTATAAAGTTTTTCTTTACCAGCTCAGCAGTGTAGCGGCGTGTTATTTTTTCTAATTCGTAGGCAGAGTATTTACGTGGATTTATTTTAATGCCTCCTTTACCACCGCCAAATGGTACATTTACAATGGCACATTTGTACGTCATAAGAGATGCCAGGGCCATTACTTCATCCTGGTTTACTTCATCGCTAAAACGGATACCTCCTTTGCATGGCGATTTATGATGACTGTGTTGTACCCGATAGGCTTCTACTACTTTAATGCTACCATCATCCATCTTAATAGGAAATCGCATTTGGTACACACTGTTGCAGGCTTTTATTTGTTCCAGAATGCCCGGGTCGAATTTGGTAAATTTGGCTGCTTTGTCAAAACTTTTTTCTACACTATGAAAAAAGCTATACGGCTGTTGTGACATATGTTTTGTTTTAATTTATAAAAAGGGAATTGAATCCCTGCAAGCAATACGTTTGTTTTTCTTCTATGCAAGTTTATTGCATATTTTCACTTTTTCAATAACCCTAAGGATTATTTTTTTCTAATTTTTTTACTTTGCGATCAATATTCATCACATATAAAAATAGGCCGATTAAAATGAGCAGGCATACCGAAACCACCACATAAATTTTTCCATTGCTCCTCATTGTATCAGCCATCTCTACAGGCTGGGCAAATGATACAAATGAACACATCATTGCAACAATACTAAAAAAAATGCGGGAAAAATATTTAGGAAGCTTCATGTAAAAGGGCTTTATCTTTTATTAATTGTATTCTTATTTTTAGAGTGGTAATCCATACGCCTAAAAGCGACCAACCTATTATTGCCGGGTAAAATACCATTCTTAAGCGGCTGTCAATATCTTTAAAATTTAAAGCAGGGTTGCCACCTGCGCCTCCCTGCCCACCCGGGTGAAGGCTCCCTACCATACGAGGTATGATCCAAATACTTGGAAACAACATGGCAAATGCAAAGATGTTGTACACCGCACTTATCCTGGCTCTTTTATCAATATCTGTAAATGAACTACGCAATACAAAATACGCACCATAAATAAGTAATGCAATAGCTGCGCCAATTAACTTAGGCTCTTTAAGAATTCCGCTCAGGCTTTGCCCCTGATCTGTTACCCAGGTATAATTGGCCCAAATAATGCCGGTGCAATATCCTAATATCCCCATAAAACTGCCTACCGTGGCAAACTGGTAAGCAAAAATATCGTAGCGATGATTAAAAGTCCGTAAATACTTTATGCTATAAATAACGCTAATGGTAAATAATATCATCATAGCAAACCACATGCATACATGAAAATAAAGATTACGAATAGACTCATGAAGTATGGGTAATGCCGGCACTGATAACAAGAAACCGCCAATAATTGTATAAATTAATAAAACAAAAGATAATATTTTCCACCAGCTTTTATACACTGATATTGTAGTTTGATTAGAGGCGCAAAGTTATGATAAACTGTATTATTTTATTTTATTTTTTCAGGTGTAAAAATATCCCTTCTTTTTTTATATCTCCTTCATTGTACCGGATGCTATTATGTTAGATGTAGCATAAATAAAATATAAAAAGCTTATAATTTTTGCTGTAAATATTGAAAAAAAATATTTATTCTTCAAATACTCAAAGCCCTTTATAGCCATTGAGTAATTTGCCATCTGCCCTGCACCTGTAGTGCTATGTAATACCATTTTACCCTAATTTTTAATGATAAAATGTTTTACTTATAATGGTTACCCTTACCCATGTTTGCAGACTTGAAAGCAATAGTAGATTTAAGATGTACTGGTTAAGGCAATCAATTCATATTAAAAACTGAATTTTAAGTGAGGCAAATGTTATATTGTTTTTTTTGAATGAGGTATTAGTCTTTCCACAGATAAGGAAATAAAATAACGGCTAATGCAATTACTAAAAAATCTAAGCCAATGATCAACCCGGTTAGTTGCCATAGTGCACCTTCTCTAAATACTTCAGAAAAGGCGGCTTTGCTTAATCGCATTAGTAGCAACAATTGTGGCAGTATAACCGGAAAACCAAGTATTGCAATTAATGCAGCATTTTGCTGAGCCCTGGCAGCTATGGCGCTCATTAATGTAAAAACAAGGCTTAGGCTGGCGCCTCCCAATATAACGATGCCGGTAAAACGCAGAGAGCTGGATACAGGATTATTTAAAAAAACAAAAAACAACAGCAGGCTAATAAGGCTCATAACCAGCATGAGCAATAAATTAAATAACAATTTTGCAATGATAAACTCCACCGGCGAGGCAATGCTGTAGAAATAAAGCATGCGCCCACGGCTCTCCTGCAAAAAACTTTTTGCTACCGTATTTACACACACAAACAGTTGAATCACCCAAAACAGGCTGTTCCATACATCGGCTTCGGGGCTATCGGGAAGTGATAAATACAAAACAAAAATGGTGGCCGCAATGTATAACAAGATACCATAAAAAGTATGTTGTTGCCTAAACTCAAGCAGGATATCTTTTTTTAAAAGCGTGGCAACATTTTTTATCATGCTGCAAAGTAATAATATTTTTAGCTTAATTATTTGAAACCGGGCTAAAGAAAAAATATGGAATGAAAATTATTCAATCAAGCGGATCCCCGTTTTTTCGAGGCTTATTTTTTTTTGCCTGTATAGGTTTCCAATAGTCATCTTAAATGTTTTTTTGCTCATGCCAAAAAAATCATAAATATCTTCCGGGCTTGATTTATCATAATAAGGAAGGTAGTTGTTGTGCTCTTTCAATAACCTTAATATTTTATCTGTTTCTATTTCTACCCTTTGGTAGCCGGGCTTTCCGGCCACTACATCAATTTTATTATCAGCATATATTTTTTTAATAAAGCCTTTAAAAGTATCTCCAATTCCAATATTCCGGTATATTTCATTAAAGTGTAATACCCCGGTATGGCATTTATTAATGATCATTACATACCCAATATCTGTTCTTCTAAATACAATCAGCTCTACTTCCTCCAGCTCTTTTACAGTAAGTACCGCATTGCTCAATGTTTGCTCTATTCTTTCGGTGGCAGCTATGCGGTCGGTTTGAGCATCTCTGTATATTTTTACCAAATACTCCCCATTAGGTATCATGCCGGTAAGTTGCTGCGATTTTGGTACAAACAAATCTTTCATCAACCCAAAATCTAAATATGCTCCCTGGTTAGTAACTGTTACAGCCTTAAGTTTTACTATATCGCCTACCGTACCCATTGGTGTTTGTGTAGTAGCAATCAATCGCCCATCACTATCATGGTAAATAAATACTTTTAGCTCATCGCCGGGTTTGGTATCATTGGGTACAAATCTCTTTGGTAGTAAAATGCCTTCTTTACCATCATCGAGGTACACTCCAAACTCTACAGCTCTTAATACTTTTAATACATTGTATTCCCCGGTCTTAACCATACTTTCTTATTTTAAATAATAGTAAAGGTATTGAATAGCTTATTTATAATTTAATCTGCTATCAATATTAGCTTCTCTAATTTTTCAAGGCTGCTTTTTTATTTTAATGTATATCTTTACCTAAATGAAGTTTACAGATTTTGGTTTTGACCAACGATTGATGGAAGGTATAGAAGCCTCAAATTACGAAGACGCTACGCCGGTACAGGAGCAGGTAATTCCATTCATACTATCCGGAAAAGATATCATAGCTTCTGCCCAAACGGGCACAGGTAAAACAGCTGCTTTTTTACTGCCACTTATTCATAAAATTATTACCGGCACTTATGAGGATGGGCAAATAACGGCAATGGTAATAGTACCTACCAGGGAGCTTGCCATTCAAATAGCCCAGCATCTTGAAGGCTTATCTTATTTTACTTCTGTAAGCTCTATTGCGGTTTATGGTGGTGGGGATGGCAATGCATTTGTGCAGGAAAAAAAAGCGCTAAGCCAGGGTGCTGATATAGTAGTATGTACACCCGGCAAGATGATGGCTCATATAAAAATGGGCTATGTAAAACTCAACAAACTTCAATATTTAGTATTGGATGAAGCCGACCGTATGCTCGATATGGGATTTTATGATGATATTATGTTCATCATAAAACATTTGCCTGCCCAGCGGCAAAATTTACTTTTTTCTGCAACCATGCCACCCAAAATAAGGCAGCTTGCTAAAAATATTTTACATCATCCGGCAGAAATTAATATTGCCATTAGCAAGCCTCCCGAAAAAATAATACAGCAGGCATTTTTGGTGTATGAAGCCCAAAAAATACCCTTGATATTACAGCTTTTAAGCGAAAAGAAATTTAAGGCGGTCCTAATTTTTTGCAGTAGTAAACTTAATGTAAAACAACTAACCCGTGAGCTTAAACGAAATGGCATTAAAGCAGGTGAAATACACAGCGACCTTGAGCAGGAGAACAGGGAAGATATTTTGATACAATATAAAAGTGGCAGGTTGCCGGTATTAGTGGCTACCGATATTTTAAGCCGTGGTATTGATATTGATAATATTGACCTGGTTATTAATTTTGATGTGCCCCACGATGGAGAAGATTATGTACATCGCATTGGCCGCACAGCCAGAGCAGAAGCCGATGGTACTGCTTTTACGCTGGTGAGCGTAAAAGAGCAGCGAAAATTTCTATCTATTGAAAAACTGATTGGTAAGGAAGTACAAAAAATGCCACTACCCGAAAACCTCGGCGAACAACCGGCTTATGCTACAAGTTTTGAAAATAAATATTCCGGCAAAAAAAGAAAATTTTACAATAAAGGCACTAGAAAAAAGTGATGATTCATCGAGCTTTCTGAATAAACTTTTATATGCAGCCTTGGTTTTTTTGTTGCTTTATGTATTAAGTCAAAAAAAGTAACAAAAGAAAAACCTAATAGGATAAATAGTTTGATATCAAAATACCTTATCCTGCTAATATAAATTTTTTCTTCCCTCTTACTTCAAATAGATGAGCGGAATATTTATCCCAAATTCCGCATTAGGTTTTTGGCGTACAATGTTGGCGAAAGGATGCCGGTGCCAGAGCTCTTCATGGGTTGCAATAAGCCTTGCGTTACTACCATATTACCCGAACTTGTCGTATGTACCAATACCATCTCACCTACAGAATACTCATAGGTATGCCACCAACTATTTTCTGACCACTAGCAGCATTAACAATCCCATTGTTTTTAATTTGGGCGGTACCTATAAAACATCCAACGGAGATTAATAAAAGAGTGAGAGCTGTTTTTTTATAACTATTACTTTTAAAGTGATTTTAAAAAAATTGTATTTTGATTCAAGGTGTATTCTTCGTTTTTATTTATCTTTTAATGAATATTAATCCAAGTAAAAAATTATTTTTTAAAAATCTTAAATGTTACTCCATTTGCTAATTTTAGGATATACATTCCTGCTGCCCAATTTTGTGCATTGATGTATGTTTTTCCAGAGGTAATTTTAAAGGTAGTTATTACTTTTCCGGAATAGGCTATCACTTGACCTACTGTATTCATCAAATTTTGATTGTTGGAGTGAATA
Source organism: Bacteroidota bacterium (assembly GCA_018268135.1). Lineage (GTDB taxonomy): Bacteria > Bacteroidota > Bacteroidia > Chitinophagales > Chitinophagaceae > Ferruginibacter. Next base: position 22,943 of record JAFDXD010000031.1, on the reverse strand, counting down.
GTTATAGATTCATTTACAACTGGATTAGGATATACATCAATGGATAAATTATTTTTGATAAAATTTAGATGGCAGACCGGACTATAGGAAAATGCGCCATCCAAATCCATCAATTTTAAACGATAGAAGTTTTCTCCATTAATAGGTTGGCGATCAGTAAAATTATATTTAGTATTAGCGGTTGCTTGGACTGATCCAATTAGTTTAAATATTTTTCCATCAGGACTTCGTTCTATTTGGTATTGGTCAAAGCCTCGCTCATTGGCAACTTCCCATTGTAAAATAGAAGCTTTAAACTGTTCCTCTTTTCGAGCAGTAAATTGAATTAATGTGACTGGAAGAGTACTAAAACTGGATGCAGAAATGCGGGAAATGCTGGCATTGCTTACATTTTGAACAATAGCGTTTGTTGTGGTATTGAGCATACTCCCAGTTGTTGTTATCCATACCGTACCGCTGTTGGAGGCGGAGTAAACAATATTCAAGCTGCTTTCGGTATTGCCGGCCAATTCTGCATCATCGTACTTAAAACCAATATTGCCATTGACTGTAATAGGCGAAGAAAATGTGTACACCCTGTTTATGGTGTTTCCTGTACCAATGGGCTGGTTGGTAGCACTGCGGGTTAGTTGGTTGTTGGTAATAGTTACATTGGAAGCCGGGCTGATTATTAAACTGTCAATACATACAGTCGCATAAGCCTTGATGGTCATCCCTTGCGTGCCGGATGTTACTACGAATTGGGCTCGTAGTAAATAAGGCAGGCTTATTAAAATTAGTATAAGTATCTTTTTCATCATTTTGATTATTAATAGGTTCTTAAACAAGGATTTTATTTATCCATTATTGATTGAAAAATGGACTAATAAATTCTAACTCCAGAGAACCCGCAAGAAACAGCATTTAAGGTAATAGGAATGCCCGTATTGTTAAAAACAGCTATTGTAACCACATCTCCGGCTTGTAACTTTCTAACTCCGGATATTTGATATAAGATTGGCATCGGAGCTGAGGTTGTTGTGGTTAAGTATTCTGATCCGGATATCATTCCATTAACTAAAATGCGTACACAAAATAAGCCATTGGCACTGCCAGTAGGAGTAAAGATACCTTTAGTCCCTAAATAAGCATTAAATTGGTACACCCCATTCGCAGGTGCTTGGTAGCCGTGAGAGGTATTTGAAAAATTATTCCCATCATCAAATTTATAATTATTAGGAGTAGCTTGATAAATAAAAGGAATAACAGTATTAATACTTCCTGATACAGGAATGGTAAAGTTTGAATAAAACATTACACTAAATCCGGTATTATATTGAGCCGGCATTTCCCAGCTACCAAAGCCATTGGGATTGCTGGTTAGGATTTTTCCGTTACCTGGATTCCCACCCAAAATTTGAAGCTGTTGGGAAATAGAAACATTGCCATTTACTTCCAATTTTTCTGTTGGATTTGTAGTGCCAATTCCAACATATCCAGAATATTTTTTTATCACCATTTGGGAAGAACCATTATTGGTAGAAAAATTCAAATCATTATTAGTATGGGTTTGAATATATGCCTCCGAATTTTTCACTGTGGTGCCCACTGCAATTCCATTAGACGAAATTTGACCAAAGCCTATATTGTCTGATTTTACGGTTAAAGGATAGGTAGCTGTTCCTGTACCTACAATTACATGGGGTGATTTTAATGTGTCGCTAAGTTTTACATTGCCATTTACTTCCAATTTTTCTGTTGGATTTGTAGTGCCAATACCTACGTTTTGAGCAATAGCCGAAAGGCTAATTATGGTTAATGCTAAAAATATAAATTGCCTTTTCATAATCTAATTTTTTTTATTGTGAAATGATAAGGTGAAAATACAGGCAGTATTATCAGCTAAACGAATTGACTCGTTGAAGGATACCTTAAAATAGATGAACGGGAGATTTGCTTTTTTCCCAATTATAAGTAGCTGCTTTTTTAAAATGGCAGTGAGGCATTTACTATTCTCTTTTCGCCATCGGCATTATATAAAACGAGACTTTTTATTTCTATAACCCTGTTTTTTACAGTAATCGTTCCGGTAGATTTATCGGTACCAACAAATTGTTTACTGCCCAGGTTGTTTCCTAACCCACTTAAAGCTACTGCCACTAAGCCTGTTTGTGGGTCTGACATTGGAAGCATTGCGCCATCATTTATCTTTAATGCGGCATTGCTTGTGGCATCTTTCTCATTGGAGAAAGTAACCTGAAGCAGTTCAAAGTTTGAATTAGTGGGTTCATCACTTTCGTTATGCTGGCAAAGCACCGAAAAATTACCTTTTTCTTTATCGCCAAAATATTGCGTTTCGGTTGGTGCAGACACTTCTTTTCCGTCAAAGCTAAAAGTTCCTTTTAAGTCATTTTGATTATCGGTAATGTCGGCTGCTGTGGAGCTTGCTTGATTTATGTCGCTAGCTGTTTTGTCTTGTGTATTAGCGCATGATACAAGGACGGTTCCTAATAAAAGCGCTGCCGGGATGATTAACTTTTTCATTTTTTTATTTTTTTGGGATGAATAATTTTGTTGAAGAATTTATTGGAAATGTATTGAACACTTTCTTTGATAGGAGCCTTTGTTTAATTGCGAAGCGCTACAAACGCTCCATTTCTGTTTAGCACCCAATGGCCTAATACTTTTTTAAGTTCTTTACTTTCAATAGCTGGCTCGTAAATGGAAATATTATTCTTGATACTGCGTTTAAATATTAATTTTCCATCAGCATTATAAAAGCCATTGTTACATTCGTATAGCTTTTCGTTTTTATAACTGTATGCCTGAATACTTTTAGCCCCAACTGTTTTGGCTTTTATAAAAATAGCTTCCATGGCATCTGTAGTTTTGTTGGTATAAGTATAAGTAGTGGTATGTACAATTTTATATTTTACATTATCGTATGTAACCGTTAATTGGGAAGGCAGGTGGTTGGTATTGTAGGCATAAGCAATGATACCCGGTTTTAAATCTCCTCCTAAGCCACTTTGTTTTAAAACATTATTGACCGGCTCTATTTTTTCATTTACATAATTGCCTCTTAGGGTGTGTGGGTTAGGATGGTTGTCATAATCGGTATAATAAATTGTATTACCTATCTCCGAATTATCCATATTCAGCGTTCTTTTCAGAGTTATATTTCCTTGCTTGTTCAGTACATAAATATCTTTGCTGTAATATTCAGCTCCGGCTACATTGCCCTTGTACACGGTAATACTGTCTTGGGTAAAATAATACATGTTGCCAGATTGAAAGGGTTGTCCATGTATCATTTTCAAAGGGCCATTGCTATATTTATAATGCGATAAAACACCATTTTTATCGTACACAAATTCGTGAAGCTCGGTAGGCGTTTTTCCGTTGGCAAATTTTCTTTCAAAGCTGCTAACTTGCCCATTGAGGTCGGTTACAAAATGGTCTTCGGTGTAAAAATTTTTACCATCTTGCAGATAAATAACTTTATCAATTTTTCCATTGGCTTTATAGAAATAATGCCACTCCATGCTGCCATCGGGTGTTTGTGTTTTTTCTTTACTGAGCAAGTAACCGTTACCTGCTTGTGCATTTGCCATGAAGTGAAACAAACAAATTGCGGAAAGAGATACAAGATATTTTTTCATCATTGTTTAATTTATTTAAATGAACCATCTGGTTGTACCCCATAATTAATCTCCAAAGCGCTGGGCCAGCTTGCAATGGGTATAGTAAAATCTTTACACAGGTCGTCAAAGAAGGGGATAGGTACACAAAAGCCAGCATTAAAACTTACATTGCCTTCCATTGATTTTATTTTTGCTGATGCATCAATCTTTGCATAGTCTTTACTTTTAATATCGAAATTGATTGGGAAACCTACATCTATCACATTAACACCTACTACCACTTTAGCCCAAAGCAGACCCTGTACCCCTGCGCCACCACTGCCTATTACTTTTATGGTAAGGTTAGGCGTTACATTGGCCTGCATACTTGCAACTTTATTGGTTTGCTCGGGATTGATATGTTCTTTATAGGTTCCATTTGCCGTAACGCTTACTGTGGGCTGCAAATCAATTGTAGCAAAACAAGGTACTGGCCCAATAAAAAATTCCTGATTAAATAAACTCACCGAGGTATTATAGCTGTTCGTTTTATTATCCATTATGGTTACGTCAAATTTTGTTTCGGGGTCGTCCATAATATTTCCATCATCAGCCGGCTTATTTTTTAATCGTATGGGTGGTGGAATTTTTTCTGCATCGGGTCGCACATATTCTTTTTTGCCGGAGAATGTAAAGTCCAATATTTTTTTATCTTCTGTAGCCGGTTCCTTATCGTTAATAAGGTGTTTGAAATTGTAATAGGTTACGCCTATGCTAAAGTCGCTGTTGAAAGATAGATATCCTTTTTCGCCGAAGCAGCCGTATAATTCCGAATTAGTGGTGGCGTTTATGCCATTAGAACGGATATAAAATCCAAAGCCCTGATTACCCTCAGTATAATTGAAACCCTTGATATTGGCTTGCTTCAATTGTGGAGTGATGCGAATTGGACATTCGATGGTATTGTCTAATTTAATTAGGTTTTGTTCAGCAAAAAGTAAGGCCTTGCCCGACTTGTCTGTGAAGCTAAATTTTAAATAATAATACTGATGGTTGGTATTGGGAGCAAGTATCAGTTTTTTGTCATCTACAATATTTATTCTGTATTGATATAGTTTAAAAGATTTTTGAAACGAAGGAGGTATCTGATTTTCTGAACTATAATTCATATTACCCATGCCTCTTTGTTTTTCAGGAGAGCCGATAGGAATATTTATAGTAAATACCGGGCTACCGGTTCTTGCTTCATTATTGTACAATTCAACCGAACAAGAGCCAATCTTAGCATACGTCTCTTCACTAAATGGTAATATAACAGGAATAGAATAGGCTTTAATGGCTGCATTTTTATCTAAAGGTTTTAATATTTCGATGTCTTTTAAATAACCCGGAAATTCGGAACTGCCCGGATAGATGTTGCCGAAATAGGGAAATAAATAACCGCCCATTCCAACAGACAATCTTTTTAATGGAATTTTTGGAGGATTGTTAGGAATATTATATCTGGGGAACGTATTGCGTTTTTTTGTTTCCAAAAATGAAGGAGGAATGGTTCTGTGCTTTTCATTGAAATTGGAAGGCACTCGAAGGGTTAATCCTTCAAAAGGATGTGCTTCTCTTAAAGAATGACCTCTTTCGTTCAGTGCTTTTTCCATAGCATTGACCTGATTTAATATTTCACTCCCTTTTGCCCTGTGCCTGTTGCCTGCACCGTCTGCCCAAATGTAAATACTATCTGCCTTATAGCCTCTTGCGGCAGCCGAAGCATCGGCTATTATTGGCTTAAAAGGAATGGGGGCTCTTTTATAACCGGGCATATCCAATAAATTATATTTTGGTTCAGATGTCGAAATTCTTCGCCCAGGGATTTGCGAAAAAAGCAGGGGTGTATTTATTATTATTAGAATAAGGATAAAGAGTGTTCTTTTCATAATTTTTTTTGTTTGCACTAAATTACTTCCCTGCATATCCTGCACCTGAATCTAACCGATAAATGGCTAATAAAAATCGTTGAACGACTGTGTTGGATTTTGTTTAAAATGAGAGATTTCCATTGGTCGGTTTATTACATACTTTCAACGATAAAAAGCTTATTGATTGCAATACCTAATGGTACTTTGAAACAAAAAAAATGATGACATATTTTTCTAAACAAATAACAAGATATTGGGTTTTATCAATAATAATGATAATGGCACTCTTGCCTTCAAGCGAAGCACAAACGGCAAAACCATTAGCTCAAAAAAATGAGGTTCAATATGGCTACATTGTTCAGGCCTGGAAAAAGAACGGTAACAATTGGCAAAAGATTTCGTTTCATACTGTAAAACAGCATCGATCCAAAGCAGATACTATAGCCATTGACGTAGATTATGTACAAATGCTCACAGGATCAAAAGCAAGAGCTGCTGCCATAAAAAATGGCGATGCTGATACCAGCTTTGATGCCAATGGAAAAATTATTGACATCAATGTGCCGAATGACTATTACATATTAAATAGCAACAAAAGGTTGGTAAAAATTGTAATAGCACCCCATGTAAGTTTGAGTTTATTGCATCAAGAGGGAGATGAAGTGCCAATGAGCGACAGATTGTTTAAAATTTATTTTAAAAACAAAAAAATTAAAAAAATAGAAGAAGTGTATTTGCCTTAATGCTTAAACGTAAGCGTTGCAATAGTAGTAGTGGCCGTAGATTCATATTGTATTTCGGCATTAATTTTTTTGCTCAGTTCATCAACTAATTTTAAGCCGAGTCCGCTCAATGAGTGATTGTTATCCTGATTTGAAATAGCTTTTTCAAAATCTTGTTGTGTAAAAACGGAGCCTCCGTTTTGTATAGACAGTTTGGTTGCGTCCTCATTTTTGGCTGCATTTATTACTATCAAACTATTGCCAGGAGCAGCTTTTATGGCATTTTGTAAAAGATTTCGGATAATGGTTTGTAAGTAATTAGGGTCTGTAGTTATCTGCATGTTTTCTGCAATATTTATTTCATAATGTAAATTATTGGCATCACTGTTTAGCTGTAATAAATTCTTACAAACATTTACAACATTCAAAATATTGGTTTCCTGCATTTTGGTATCAAAGGCATTCATTTGGGTTTTGCTCCATAGTAAAAGGTCTTCCATCGTTTCTAATAATGAGCCGGTTGCAGTTTGTATTTTTTGGGTAAGTGATGCTTTTTGTGTTTCATTCAAGGCATCGGGATTGAGTTGCTGAAGTTTAAGAAACTGGTATATCTGACTGATAGGCGATCGTAAATCGTGCCCGATTATGCTGAAAAGTTTTGCCTTTGTTTTATTGGCCTCGTTGAGTTCAAGATTTAATTCGCCAAGTTGTTTATTTTTTTTGTTTAAAATATCTGCAGCTTTCTTTTTCTGTTTATAATTCCTCCACAACAATAGCGCTACAGCCGTTAATAACAACAGCCCCGACAGAAGCCACCATTTTTGTTTATTGGCATACGATATTTGATTTTTTTGTGCATTTATTTGTATTTGCTTTTCCTTATTTTGAAATTTTGCTTCTGCATCTGCAATGTTTTTATTAGCAGTGGCTTCTAAAATGGTTGCATTGGTTGAGCTGTATAGGTTTTGATATTTATAGGCCGAATCCCATTGCTGTAGTGCTGCATAATTTTCTGATAACAATAGATAGGTTGTTGCTAAAGATTGTTTGTTAAACTCAAAATCTTCCTGTAGTTCATCATGTAAAATTTTGTTTGATTTGCTGAATTGTTTTTGAACATTTAATAATCTTGCAAAAGCAATATTGGCAATCATTCGGCTATCGGCATTGGGGCTTTTTTGTGCATATTGATAAGCCAAGATGGAGTATTTGTTTACTTTGTTGCTATCCTTGCCGCTATAAAAATCTGCAAGCGTACTATTAGCTTGTGTCAATACATTGAAGAGGGTATCCCTTCCCGCCATTTTAGTATTTATAGCCTTGTAGTATTTTAAAAGGCTGTCTTCATTGCGCAACCCTTTATATGCATTCATAAAATAGAGGTAAAGTGTTTCTTCATTGTTAGTCAATGCTCGATCTCCAATGATGTCTGCACCTTGATACAAATATTCTAAAGCCTTTTTGTACTGGCCTATTTCGTTAAACATGTTGCCCAGGTTGGTATAGGCAAAAGCAAGATTGATGGTGTCATTCATCTGCTTGCTTTTTATTAATTGTTTGTACAGGTTTATGTGTTTTAAGCGATAGGTAATAGAGCTGTCGTAATTATTAATGTCCCTGTAATAGCCGCCTAATACATTATAAAGAGCCAGTTTTGTTTCCTGATTGGTAGTGCTATCGCCAATTTTTTTTAATAATTCAATCTCTTGTTTTCTTTTAGCAATGTTATTGGTGTATCCATAAATATTGTCCAGTTGAGCTATAGCCAAAACAATATACGATTGATGGTTTATTTTTAAAGCCATATCTCTTGCATTCAATAAATATGTTTCTGCAGTATCGTATTTTTTTAAATTTTCAAATGCCACTCCGGCAAATAAAGAAAACATTGTTTTGGCTCGCAGGCTGTCTTTTGGAGTAATTTCAATTCCTGTTTTAGCTTCCTTTGCAAGGTTTACAAAATCACCCTTTCCCAATATTCTGTTACAGTAGTTATGCCAGGCGGTAATTTTTTCAGTACTTGTTTTTAGAAGGGCAAGATTGGGCTGTTCCTGTGCTATACCAATACTCATTGAAAGAAATAAAACTATTACAATGCAGCTTGCTTTTTGTAACCTCATAAATTTAGTTTGCTGATTTCAGAACGATAGGTTTTGCCAATTGGCAGGTTAAATTTTCCACAAGAGATATTGTAACCTCCGGCCGCCGTTACTTTGTTTAATGCTACGGCATAGCTACGATGAATACGTTTAAATTTTTGGGGTGAAAGCCTTTCTAAAAATGCCGTTAAGGTGGTTAAGGTTAAATAATTTTTTTTTTCAGTTACTACTTTGGTATAATCCTGCATGGCTTCCAGATAAATGATTTCGTGTTGAGGAAGTTTTGTCTGAACATAGCCTTCTTTAATTACAATGAACTCTTGTTCCACTAAGACTTCATAGGTTGCTGCATTTTGTTTCATCGCCCAGTAATCTTGCAAGCGATTCATAGAGGCTCTAAAACGCTCTTCTGTCAATGGTTTCAGAATATAATCAAAGGCAGATAATTCAAATCCTTCTAAGGCATATTCGGGATGCGAAGTAATAAAAATAGCAACAGACACTTTTTCTTTTATCAGCTTCAACAGTTCCACTCCATTCATACCCGGCATTTCGATGTCTAAAAAAATAAGGTCGGGGGCTATATTACTGATTGCCGTTAGCCCATCAACAGGGCTGTTAAAGCTGCCTTTGTTTTGTAAAAAAGGAAACTGCTTTGCATATTCGTGAAGCGTAAGCTGGTCAACAATGTTATCATCAATAGTTATATACCTGATTGGTTTGTTCATTGTTAATGTTACTATAATTTTATGGTAAAATCATAATTTTTTTAATAGTTTGTCAAATATAAAATATAAAGTTATTGTAGTGGTAAATTTGATTTTTCTGAATATATAATTATTATGTGTATATCGGCTAACTTAAATTATCGGTTATATTTTGAAATGCTCTACTATCAGTGTTTCCTGTACTTTAAACAAAGAATGAAATTGATTTTGAGAAAGCTTGCTATTTATTAAAATTTAATTATCTGCCCTAATTATTTGTTAGGATTTGATTGCCGGGTTATATTTTGGGTAACACCTATAAAAGTTTATCTTTTTATTTTACTTATGTTTAAAGTTTTAGATTTCTAAAAACAAGTTGTACTTAATTCCTGCTGAAATATATTTGTGTAAAATAAATTTATCAACCCGGTTGCCAATATATTATCAACTCCTGTAGAATACATCACCGGTATTTCTGCGCAGCGTGGCGATATGCTTCGCAAAGAGCTTAATATTTTTACATTTAAAGACCTGTTAGAACATTTTCCTTTTAGGCATATTGATAAAACCAAAATTGATAAAATTGGAGGCCTTACCACAGCTTCGGAATATGCTTATGTATGTGGTAAATTAATAAGCTTTGATATTGTTGGCCAAAACAGGGCAAGGCGCTTAGTGGCAAAAATAAAAGATGAAACAGGCATCTTAGAGCTGGTATGGTTTCAGGGAATTAACTGGGTGCAAAAAATATTGCAGCCAGGCCAGCAGTACCTGGTATTTGGCAAGTTGGGCTTTTTTATGGGAGTGCCGCAAATTGCCCATCCCGAAATAGAAAATAATACTACTCAAAATATTTCTGCCAAAAATACTTTAGAACCTATTTATCCCTCTACCGAAAAATTAAAGGCAAGAGGAATTAATGGCAGCACTTTTGGAAAATTTACAAAAGAATTACTGCAACGCATACACGAAAAAGATTTGCCTGAAAATCTCCCGGCCAATATTATAGAAAAATTCAGGCTCCTAAGCCGTTATAAAGCTTTTGAGTTGGTACATTTTCCTGCTTCCGAAGCGCAATACCAACAAGCCTTGAGGCGTTTAAAATTTGAGGAGTTGTTTTTTGCCCAATTGAGAATGCAATTGACAAAGCTGCAACGGCACAGATTTAGCCGGGGACTTCTATTTGATAAAGTAGGCAACCTTTTCAATACTTTTTACGAATCTTATTTACCATTTGCCCTTACCAATGCACAAAAAACTGTATTGAAAGAAATAAGGAAAGATACCGGCAGCGGCAGGCAAATGAACCGTCTGCTGCAAGGCGATGTAGGCAGCGGAAAAACAATGGTGGCCTTACTTAGTATGCTGATAGCAGCAGACAATGGTTTTCAATCTGTATTAATGGCGCCTACAGAAATACTGGCTCAACAGCATTTTAGTAGCATTACAGAATATTTAGATGGCCTTCCGGTTTGTGTAAAAATGCTCACCGGCTCTACTGCCGCAAAGCAGCGAAAAATTATTTTGAAAGAATGTGCTGAAGGAGAAATAAATATTTTAATAGGCACTCATGCTGTAATAGAAGATCATGTAATTTTTAAAAACCTGGGTTTTGCTGTAGTAGATGAGCAGCATAAGTTTGGGGTAGCACAAAGAGCACAGCTTTGGAAAAAAAATCTGCTACCTCCACATGTGTTGGTAATGACTGCCACTCCCATTCCCCGTACATTGGCGCTTACCGCTTATGGCGATTTAGATTATAGTATAATGGATGAACTGCCTCCCGGCCGCAAACCGGTAACTACCCTGCATCGCAACGAATCAGCTCGGCCACAGGTAATGGATTTTATAAAAGAGCAGTTAGCCTTAGGAAGGCAGGCATACATTATTTACCCACTTATAGAAGAAAGCAGTAAGTTGGATTATGAAAATTTGATGAAAGGTTATGAAGAAGTAAAATCATTTTTTCCGGAGCCAAAATATTGGATAAGTATGGTGCATGGCAAGCAACCCTCTGAGCAAAAAGAAATAAATATGCAGCGTTTTGTAAAGGGCAATACCAATATAATGGTAAGTACCACCGTTATAGAAGTGGGCGTAAATGTTCCGAATGCCTCAGTAATGGTGATTGAAAGCAGCGAAAAATTTGGCTTATCGCAATTGCACCAATTAAGGGGCAGGGTAGGCCGGGGTAGCGATAAAAGTTATTGCATATTGCTAACCGGTAAAAAATTATCAAATGATGCCCGGGAAAGGATTAAAATAATGGTGGCCACCAATGATGGATTTGCCATTGCCGAAAAAGACCTTGAAATAAGAGGCCCGGGAGAAATAGAGGGTACAAGGCAAAGTGGCGCTTTAAACTTTAAGCTGGCAAATATTGTCAATGATAAAGCCATGCTGGAAGTTGCAAAAGAAACTGTAGCACAATTATTGGAGGAAGACCCCGAAATTAATTTACCCAAAAATGCTAATGTAAAATCTTACCTGCATGAGCAAAAAGCCAAAACAAAATGGAGCAAAATTTCGTAAATCTTAAAAAAAAGCCAAAGCATATATAAGATTACCAGTATCGTAAACAAAAGGATTGCCCATTTCGTTTATTATGTTTAATTTGTAAATAAAAAGTTTTGAAACTTATTTCGCACAAAGCTACCTATGTCATTATAATATTATTTCTATTTGCTGCGCCTCTTACTACTACTGCTCAAATGCAGTTTATAGAAAATAAAGGACAGTGGGATAGTCCTGTACAATACCGGGGAGATTTTTTAACGGGCTCTTTTTTTCTTGAAAAAAAAGGGTTTACTGTATTGCTCAACAATCCTAAAGAATTGATGGAAATGGGCGCTTATCTTCATGGGCACCGGGTGCAGGAAAATAATCAGGCTGCATTAAATAAAAGCAGCCTTCCCGAAAAATATGATACTGTAAGTGCAACCAATATTTTACACTCCTTTGCTTATAAAGTAGATTTTTTAGGCGCTAATGAAAATATTCAGCCCATCACCGATAAGCCATTTGAAACTTATAATAATTATTTTATTGGAAATGATAAAAGTAAATGGGCTAGCCATTGTAATGCGTACAGGGTAGTTACTTATCAAAATGTGTATCCCAATATTGATGTACGTTATTATAGTGATGCTGCAGGCAGGCTTAAATATGATTTTATTGTAAAACCCGGTGGAAATCCCAACCGTATTGCCATGCGCTATGATGGTATTACCAATTTATCAATTAAAAATGGGGATCTCATTTTATCAACCTCTGTAGGCGATGTAAGAGAATTATATCCTTACAGTTATCAGGCAGATGCCAATAGCAGAGTAGATGTAAATTGTAAATATGTGGTAAGAGATAATGTGGTAAGTTTTCAGGTAAAAAACTATAATCCAAATCAGGTTTTAGTAATTGACCCTTCTGTTGTTTTTTCTACTTTTACCGGCAGCAGGGCCGATAATTGGGGTTATACCGCTACTCCAGGCCCAGATGGCTCTTTTTACGCCGGAGGCATAGCATTAAGCTCGGGGTATCCGGTTTCGTTTGGTGCATTTCAGCAAAACTTTGGAGGTGGTAAGTATGATATTGCCATATTTAAATTTAGCCCCAATGGCCGCAACAGAATTTATGCTACCTACATTGGTGGCAATGGTAAAGAGCAGCCGCATAGTATGATATGTGATGAAAAAGGCAACTTGGTAATAGCCGGTCGAACAAATTCATCTGACTACCCCGGTGCTACTATTGGGGTACGTGGCGGTTATGATATAGCCATCTCAAAATTGGATGTAAATGGCACATCCATGCTGGCATCTGTTTGTATTGGCGGCTCAGGCGATGATGGAGTAAACATTGCAGATAAAGAAGATTTTCCGGCTGCCGTTGGCGGCCTGCTTATCAGGCGCAATTATGGGGATGATGCCAGAAGTGAAGTAATCCTTGATAAAAGCGATAATGTATATTTAGCATCCTGCACCCAATCTTCAGACTTTCCGGTTACGGCAAATGCATTTCAAAAAAACTTTGGAGGTATGCAGGATGGTGTTATCCTCAAAATGCCACCCAACCTATCTGCCCTCACCTTTTCCAGCTTTTTTGGAGGTGATAAAGAAGATGCCTGTTTTGCTTTGTCGCTTAGCCCCATTACTAATAATTTATACGTGGTAGGAGCTACCATAAGCAAAAATCTGCCTGCTGTAAATCCATCTGTAATTGGCTCTATTTATCAGGGAGGTGATTGTGATGGGTTTATTACTGAAGTAAAATCTGATGGTTCCGCAATAATTGCAACTTCGTACATGGGTACTCCCGGTGATGATATGCTGTATGGAGTACAATTTGATAAAGCCGGTTATCCCTATATTACAGGCACTACTACCGGCAATTGGGTGGTTACCTCAAACGTAGTGTATAAAGATGTGTTTGCCAATAATAATGCAAAGCAGTTTATTAGTAAACTTCAGCCTTCCTTAAATGCTTATGTTTATTCCACAGTATTTGGTACAAATGTTACCGTTCCCAATATGTCTCCTACTGCTTTTTTGGTAGATAGGTGCGAAAATGTTTATGTATCAGGTTGGGGAGGCAAAGGAAATATAATTGGCGGCTACCCTTCATCCGGCGTATTAGGTATGCCGCTCAAAGATCAGTTGCCGGGTTTGCAAGGGCCTGACAATGATAATTTTTACTTTTTTGTTTTACAAAAAAATGCACAATCACAGTTGTTTGGCTCTTATTTTGGTCAATTAAACGGCAATTATCCCGACCATGTAGATGGTGGTACCAGCAGGTTTGATAAAAACGGAATAATCTACCAGGCAATTTGTGCAAATTGTGTAGGAGGAGGGGCTGTTTTTCCCACTACGGCAAATGTGTGGGCTACTACAAATGGCTCTACCGATTGCAACGAAGTAGCTTTAAAAATAGAAATGAATTTTACAGGAGTTGGTTCAGAAATACGCTCCACTATTAATGGCATTGATAATGATACCAGTGGTTGCATACCATTAAAAGTTGTATTTAGGGATATATTAAAAAAAGGAAAAAAATATTATTGGGATTTTGGTAATGGTCAAAAAGATACCACCACATCATTTACAGATTCTGTAGTATATACCCTTACCGGGCATTACCGTGTAATGCTGATTGCAGAAGATAGCCTTACCTGCAATATCAGGGATACTTCTTACATCAATATCAAAGCAGGAGATGATTTTGCAAATCTTAAACTTTTTGCTGCAAAAGGCAACCCCTGCACCAGCCTTACTTATTATTTTACCAATAGTTCGGTGGCTACCCGAGGCAGTTTTGGACCCAAAAGTTTTTTACTCGATTATGGCGATGGCTCGCCTGTTGATACCATCGGCTTAGTTATTAATAAGCCACATACTTATCCATCTATTGGTACTTACCAGGTACGGCTAAGGCTTATAGATACTACCTTTTGTAATACACCCGACTCATTTCCCATTACTCTAAGGGTAAACCCATTGGTAAAAGCAAAATTTGAAACACCCCTTACAGGTTGTGCTCCTTACGATGCAGTTTTTCAAAATACCTCAGATGGCGGGATAAGCTTCTTATGGAGTTTTGGAGACGGTACTACTTCTACACAACAAAACCCCACGCATCGGTATCAAAATCCGGGTGTGTATAATGTTCGGTTAATAGCTAATGATAGTACCACTTGTAATAAAACAGATACTTCAGCATTTTTCCCCATTACAGTTTTAGCCAAGCCTACAGCACGGTTTTCGTGGGCGCCCAATCCGCCGCAGGCAAATGTGCCGGTAAGCTTTACCAACTTATCTACCGGGGCTGTTCGCTATACATGGGATTTTGGCGATGGCCAAACTTCTACAGATATAAACCCGGTACATGAATATGATGCTACTAATAATTATACAGTAACCTTGTATGCATACAACTCAGGCGGCTGTGTAGATAGCTTTACATTGGTAGTAGCTACTTTGGTAAATCCATTGCTTGATGTGCCCAATGCCTTTACACCATCGCAAGGCGGCATCAATAGCATCATTTATGTAAGGGGATTTGGAATTGGCAAAATGGATTGGAAAATATACAACCGGTGGGGGCAGTTGGTATTTCATTCTACCAATAAACGAAGCGGATGGAACGGCACTTTTAAAGGCAAATTACAACCCATGGACGTTTATACGTACACGTTAGAAGCTGAATTAACCGATGGTAAAAAAATAAGAAGAACCGGTGATATTACTTTATTAAAATAAATTTAATGCGTCAATAATGATACATTACAAAACGATAGCAATACTAATTTTTACTTTTACCATTGCCGGTACTGTAGCTTCGCAGGATTTGCATTTTTCTCAATTTTTTAATACGCCGCTTACTACCAATCCTGCCAATACAGGTTTTATACCCGATGCAGATTACAGGCTGGGAGTAAATTACAGGAATCAATGGAGCAATATTATGTCGGCGCCATATAAAACAATGAGCGCTTTTGGCGATGCACAATTGCTTAGAAATAAATTGGAAAACGGTTGGGTTGGTATTGGAGCAGTATTATTAAGTGATGTAGCAGGAAGCGGCAATCTTCGCTCTACTAAAGGATATGTATCTATTGCCTACCATCAAATGCTGGGCAATAGCAGCCTGCTTAGTGGTGGTTTTAATTTAGGCTACGCTAATAAACGCATTGATTTGGCCAATCTAAAATTCCCAAGCCAGTTTGATGGAAAGTTTTTTGATGGTACTATTATTGACGGCAACTATCCCAATTTTGCAAATACCAATATTAGTTATTTTGATATGCAGGTTGGAATGAACTATGCCTATTTTCCACAAGAAAATGTTTACATCAATGCAGGGTACTCCATTCATCATGTAAACAGCCCTCGTGAATCTTTTTTTAATAACCAAACCAATGCCGGCAAAATACCCATCAGGCATATTGGGTTTGTAAATGCAATATTAAAAGTTGACCCCAGGGTTATCATCAACCCAAATATTTATTTTACTACACAGGCTGGTGCGGTAGAGCTAATGGGCGGTATGAATGCTAATTACAATCTTTCAGAATCTGGTCAAATGCAATTGGTAGGCGGCTTATACTACCGGTATAAAGATGCCGTTATCCCAATGGTGGGGCTTGAGGTAAATGATATTAAATTTACTTTTAGTTACGATGCCACCCTGTCTTCTTTAAACAATTTTAATAATTACAGAGGCGCTTTCGAATTTTCGCTTATTAAAAACGGTTTCTATCCTGATAATGTAAACAGGCAATCGCTTTGCCCTAAATTTTAGCAATATTATTTTAGCATCTCAGCGCTTTTTATCCGATTTTTGCAAAAAAAAATTATCATGCCAGCACAAGTGGGTAACGGTGCCAAGTATTTAGCACATCTTAATTCATTTAAAAATATCTTAGGTAGCAACAATGTTTTTACCGATGAAGAAAGCCTGGATAAATATGCACATGATGAAACCGAAAATCTGCATTTTTTACCTGATATAGTAATAAAGCCACGTACGGCAGAAGAGCTGAGCGAAGTGGTAAAAATTTGTAATGAAAATAAAATACCTGTTACTCCAAGAGGGGCAGGTACGGGCCTTAGCGGCGGCGCCCTTCCGCAGTTTGGAGGGGTATTGGTTTCCTTTGAAAGGATGAACTCCATTATAGAAATAGACGAACGGAACCTACAGGTAACTACAGAGCCGGGAGTGATTACAGAAGTTTTGCAAAATGCCGTAAAAGAAAAAGGATTATTTTATCCACCCGACCCAAGTAGCCGGGGTAGTTGCTTTATTGGCGGCAATATTGCCGAAAATAGTGGTGGCCCTAAAGCAGTAAAATATGGTGTGGTAAAAGATTACGTTTTAAATCTGCAAGTGGTGCTGCCTACCGGCCAAATAATTTGGACAGGAGCCAATGTACTAAAAAACTCAACGGGGTATAACCTTACTCAGTTAATGGTTGGCAGCGAGGGCACTTTGGGGCTTGTTACTAAAATTGTATTAAAATTATTGCCTCATCCCCGGTACGATTTGCTGATGCTGGTACCCTTTAACGATATAGAAAAAGCAGGAGCTGCAGTGAGCGCCATTTTTAGAGCAGGATTTACACCCAGCGCTTTAGAGCTGGTAGAAGTAAATGCCTTAAAAATAGTAAGCAAATTTGTAGATAGTACAGCCGTTACCGTTAGTGACGATGTAGCAGCCCATTTGATTATAGAGGTAGATGGCAACCACATGGAAACCTTAATGAGTGAGATGGAGTCAATAGCTACACTGCTTACAGAATTTGATTGTGGCGAAGTGTTTTTTGCAGACGATGCCCAGCAAAAAGCTGAACTGTGGAAACTAAGGAGGCGGGTAGCTGAGGCGGTAAAGCTTGCAGGATACACTATTGAAGAAGATACCGTAGTGCCAAGAGCTAACCTGCCGGCATTGATAAATGGCGTAAAGCAACTCGGTAACGAGTATGATTTTAATGTGGTTTGCTATGGCCATGCAGGCGATGGAAATTTGCATATCCGCATAAAAAAAGAAGGCTGTATTTACAGCCTTGATAACCCTGATGTGATACCTGCATTAAAGGCCTTGTTTACATTGGTAAAATCGTTGGGAGGTACTATCAGCGGCGAGCATGGCATTGGGCTTGTACAAAAAGAATATATGGATATTGTATTTGAAGAAGCAAATATGGAAGTAATGAAAAAAATAAAACAAGCCTTTGATCCCAACAATATTTTAAACAGTGGTAAAATCTTTGATTTAAATTAAAAAGCCTAATCTATGAAATTAAAATGCGTTTATCTGTTACTGTTATGTAGCATCATTGCCACATCTACTTTTGCCCAGGATGAAAAAGAAGAAGGGAATGAAAAATTTTTTAAAAAAGAGAACCTCTTTACCGGGGGTACTTTAAATGCCTCCTTTTTTAACGGTACTACTGCTCTTGGAGTAAGCCCATATTTTGGTTATAGTTTAAATAAGTATATTGATGTGGCAGTAACTGCCAATATTAATTATGTATCGCAAAGGCAATATGATTATTATGGAAATTACCAGGGTAAAGCAAGGCAAACTATTTATGGCCCCGGCGCATTTGTAAGATTGTTTCCTGTAAAATTTTTATTTGCACAGGCAGCATTTGAGCACAATTTTATTCGGTATAAAAATATTTACCCTTCTAATAGTGGTATTCCCAACGAAACATACAATTTTAATGCAAACAGTTTATTGGTTGGTGCAGGCTATGCAAGTGGCCGGGGGGAGGGTAACAATACTTATTATTATATCTCCATATCATGGGATGTATTAAAAGATGCAAACTCACCCTATCTTGACAATACCAAAAGTGCTTTGCCACAAATAAGAGCCGGGTACAATATTGCACTCTTTCAAGGAAGGCATAACAGGTATTAAAGGTAATTTATTATTTCGCCTGGCTCATTTAATGTAGTAAACATTGTATCCGGGTGCGAATAAAGAAATTTTTGCTCATACATAACCCTGATATGTTCGAGCAGGTGTTTGTAAAAGCCTCCGCTGTTTAAGAAAAATATTTTTTTACTGTGGATGTTCAATTGGTTCCAGGTAAGCATTTCAAATACTTCATCTAAAGTGCCATAGCCGCCGGGCAGTATAATTGCCGCATCGCATTTTTCGTAAAGCATTTTTTTGCGTATATGCATACTCTCTACCACATGCAATTCTGTAAGGGTGGTATGTACATGTTCCTGCGCCCTAAGCAATTCGGGAATAATACCAATTACATTCCCCTTTTTTTCAAGCACAGCATTGGCAATAGTTGCCATTAATCCCTTATTGCCCCCGCCATATATTACTGTAACATTATTTTGTGCAAGTATATGCCCAAGGGCAATGGTATCTTTTTCAAATAAGGGATTTAGGCCCGGTTTGCTGCCGCAAAATATTGCAATAGATTGTAAACTCATTCCGTATAAATATTTTAATTGTGCAAAGACACAAATATTTTTTATACTTTCAACTTTAATTTAAGTAAATTTTTATTATGTCTCCATTTGTATTACTAGCCTTTGTAGTTGGTTATTTTTTATTATTGCTTTCTATAGCCTGGTACACCGGAAAAAATTCTGATAATGAATCCTTCTTTATCGGCAATAAAAATTCTAACTGGATGCTGGTAGCATTTGGCATGATTGGTACTTCGCTTTCGGGTGTTACTTTTGTAAGCGTACCCGGTGCTGTTGGCAAAGAATCTTTTGCTTATTTTCAAATTGTAATTGGTTATTTTATAGGATATATTACCATTGCTTTTGTATTACTGCCCTTGTATTATAAGCTAAATCTTACAAGTATTTATAATTACCTGGGCAATAGGCTTGGCATTAAAAGTTATAAAACCGGCTCAGCATTTTTTATACTAAGCCGCACTTTGGGCGCAACCGCTCGCCTGTATCTTGTAGTAAAAATTATGCAGGATTTAATCCTTACTGATTTTGGCGTACCCTTTTGGGCTACTACCCTTATTATTTTAATAATGATATTGGTGTACACTTACGAAGGAGGCGTTAAAACAATTGTTTTTACAGATACCCTTCAGACTAGTTTTATGTTAATTGGGTTAGTAGTTTGTATCATCTACATTTTGCATAGCATGCACCTTAGTTTTGGAGAAGCTATCAATGCACTGGGTACACATCATGGCCCCAAAGGGGCTTATTCTAAAATATTTTTTACTGACCCTGCCGACAAATTATTTTTTGTAAAACAAATTTTAGCAGGGGCTTTCATTACCATCACTATGACCGGCCTTGACCAGGAGATGATGCAGAAAACTATTTCTGTAAAAACACTAAAAAACTCTCAAAAGAACATGGTAGCCCTTTCACTCATCATGGTAGTGGTAATATTTATCTTTCTCCTGCTGGGTGGGCTCTTGTATTTGTATGCCGAAAAAGTGGGTGTTACTACCACCGGCGACGACCTTTTTCCTGAGATTGCGTTGAATCACATGCCTTCAATAGTCTCCGTAATTTTTGTGATTGGGCTTATCTCGGCGCTTTTTCCAAGTGCAGATGGAGCAATTACGGCGCTCACTTCTTCCTTTTGTATCGATATACTGGGAATGAAGCGCAGGCAGGATTGGGCTGAAGAAAAAAAGAAAAAATTACGCCAGCGTATACACCTAACCGTTGCATTTATCTTTTTGTTATTTGTAATGGTTTTTCATTGGGTAAATGATCCCAGTATGATAAACGTAATATTAAAAATGGCAGCTTATACCTACGGCCCTTTATTGGGTTTGTTTAGCTTTGGTATTCTTACAAAACGCTCTGTGCAGGATAAGCTTGTGCCACTTGTTTGTATTGCTTCACCATTGCTTTGCCTGGCTTTAGAATTTATTACCCCGCTTTTCATCACAGGCTTTAAGTGGGGGCCAGAGTTATTAGTAGTAAACGGTTTACTCACCTTTATAGGATTGTTAACAATTTCAAAAAAATCTATTGCACCAAATATTAAATAATGGAATTAATTAATGCAAGTGCTGAAGCTTATGCTGCAAAATTTGCTACCCCACAGTCAGCATTATTACAACAAATAGAAAACGAAACTTTATCAGGGCATGCTCATGCAAATATGCTAAGCGGGCATGTACAGGGCAACCTTTTATCATTATTTAGTAAAATGATAAAACCCCGGAGAGTATTGGAAATAGGCACTTTTACGGGATTTAGCGCCTTGTGCCTTGCACAGGGGCTTACCAGCGATGGCGTATTGCACACTATTGAAATTAGAGAAGAAGATGCTAAAACTTCTATGGCAAATTTTACAAAAGCTAATGCTACCGGGTATATAAAATTGCATGTAGGCGATGCAAGACAAATACTAAAAGAATTAAATGAACCCTGGGATATTGTATTTATAGATGCTGATAAAGTTAGTTATATTGAATATTACGAATTAACTTTGCCATTTTTAAAGCAGGGTGGGTATATTATTGCAGATAATGTACTTTTTCATGGTCAGGTACTTGACCAACCCATTCAGGGAAAAAATGCAATTGCTATTCATGAGTTTAATAATCATGTAATGGCAGATAATAGAACTGAGCAGGTAATGCTAACCGTTAGAGACGGTATAATGTTAATTAGAAAATTATAAAATAAAATGAAAAAAATAGCAATAGCTATTGTAGGGATATTGATAGTACAAGTATTACAGGCTCAAAAAATGTCGGTGCAAGAGTATATTGACAAGTATAAAGATTTAGCCATAGAAGAAATGCAACGCTCCGGTGTACCAGCTTCTATCACTCTTGCTCAGGGAATATTAGAAACCGAAAATGGCAATAGCGACCTGGTAAAAATGTCAAACAACCATTTTGGTATAAAATGCAAAAGTAATTGGACGGGCGCCAGCGTTACTCATACTGATGATGCACCCAATGAATGTTTTAGAAAATATAATTCTGCATTAGATAGTTATAGGGATCATAGTGATTATTTAAAAAATACCCCACGGTACGCTTTCCTCTTTAAGCTAAATCCTTCTGACTATAAAGGCTGGGCTTATGGTTTAAAACAGGCCGGATATGCCACCAATCCAAAGTATTCACAAATATTAATCAATAATATAGAGCAATACAATCTGCAGCAATACAATAGTGCTTCTATAGATAACAACAATATTGCAGAGGCAGGCGTGCAAATTAAAAAAGAAGAAACAGCGCCGGCTATTACAAATGATAATATTGCAACACCAACCGTAGCGACTGTTATCCCGGTAAAAAAAACCAGGACTTTATTTAACAGCCTGAAAGCTTTTTATGCCACAAAAAATACTTCATTGCTTGCCATTGCAACCGGGTATGATATCCCCCTTGCAAAACTTTTAGAATTTAATGATTTAAAAACAGATGGCTTGCTTAGTGAAAGCCAATGGATTTATTTAGAGCAAAAACCCAAACAGGGCAACAGGGATTTTTATATCGCATTACAAACCGAAACTCTCTATAGCATTTCGCAAACAAATGCAGTACAGCTTCAATCGCTAGTGCTATACAATCAATTGCCCGAAAATGAAACAATAAAAGCCGGCAGGCGCATTCGCCTGAGGCCGGTAACTGCAGCTGCTTATACTGAACCTCAAAAGCCTGTATGGCATCAGGTACAGCCTAAAGAAGGTTTGTATAGTATTTCTAAAAAATACAATGTACCTGTTCAGGATTTAAAAAGCTGGAATAATCTTGATGATGATAATTTAGTCATTGGCCAGCAATTAATGATTTCAAAATAACAAATATGCCTGTCATAAAAGTAAATGATAAAAATTTTGAACCTTATTTAACAGTAGCACAAATTGCAGAGCAAATTGAGCGATTGGGCAATGAAATAAATACCGACTATGCCGGTAAGCGCCCTTTATTTATTGCGATTCTCAATGGCTCTTTTATGTTTGCTTCAGATTTGTTTAAGCAACTTACAATTGAAGCAGAAATTTGTTTTATTAAACTTGCTTCCTACAAAGGCACTAAAAGCACCGGCACAGTTATTACCTCCATTGGCCTTGATGAATCCTTAAAAGACAGGCACGTTGTTATAATAGAAGATATTGTAGATACTGGCAAAACACTAAGCCAGTTTTTACCACAACTGCACGAACACCAGCCTGCTTCCTTAAAAATTGCAGCATTATTACATAAACCCGAAGCATTACAGCATCCTATTACCATTCAGTACCTTGGGTTCAATGTTCCCAATAAATTTTTATTAGGTTATGGCTTAGATTTTGATGGCTTAGGACGAAATCTTAAAGAAATTTATCAATTGATAGAGGAGTAAATCCTAAAAAACTTTTCTACTTTGTTAAAAGAAATAACTATTTTACCATCACGTTATTTCTTTTGAAAAAAATATTT
>JAFDXD010000030.1 GCA_018268135.1 Bacteroidota bacterium | reverse complement strand
TCATTGCCTGCTTCTCTCTCCTGCTTAAAAATAATGCCCGGGTATTTTCGGTTGCTGGGTGTAATATCTTCAAACACCAGTTTTTCCAACGCTTTTTTGCGGCTTGTAGCCTGCTTGCTTTTGCTGGCATTGGCGCTAAAACGGGCAATAAATTCCAACAAATCTTTTTTCTTTTCTTCCTGCTTTTTATTTTTATCGCTGGCCTGCCTGGCTGCCAGTTGAGAGCTTTCGTACCAAAAGGTATAATTGCCGGTATATATTTTTATTTTATTCTTATCTACATCTGCCACATGCGTACACACAGCATCCAAAAAATGTCGGTCGTGGCTCACCACCAATACAATGTTTTCATAATCTGCCAAAAAATTTTCTAACCAGCTAATGGTTTCCACATCCAGGTTGTTTGTAGGCTCATCCAGCAATAAAATATCCGGGTTGCCAAACAAGGCCTGAGCCAATAGCACCCTCACTTTTAGGTTGGCGCTAATATCTTTCATCAGCATTGGGTGCAGCTCATCTTTTACCCCAAGCTCACTCAAAAAAGTAGCCGCATCACTTTCGGCTGTGTAGCCGCCCATTTCACCAAACTGTTCTTCCAGTTCGCCGGCTTTAATACCATCCGCTTCACTAAAATCTTCTTTAGCATACAAGGCATCACGTTCATGCATTACTGCCCACATCTTTTTGTGGCCCATCATCACTGTATTCAATACCGTTTCTTCATCAAAAGCAAATTGATTTTGATTAAGCACCGCCATCCTTTCGCCGGGCGTAATATCTACGCTACCTTTATTCGGCTCTATATCGCCGCTTATTATTTTTAAAAAAGTAGATTTACCGGCACCATTTGCGCCAATTACACCATAGCAATTCCCCTTTACAAAATTGATGTTTACTTCATCAAACAATACCCGTTTGCCATAGGCAAGAGTTACATTATTTACACTTATCATATTTCTAAAATGGGCGCAAAGGTACGGTTTTAATGCCTTATTTTTTACTCAAAACAGTAAATTTATTCCTGTCATAAAAAATTATGGGCTATCAGCTCCATACCCAGGCCGGGCAACAGTTGCGGCTATACGCTATACCTCCGCTACGCTCCGGTGCCGCTCCTATCCGCCAGCCATTAAGCCGTAAAGCTTTATTAAGCCTCCTACACAAATGTGTAATTGACCTGCAACAAATAAATGAAGAGTTTTACAGTCAAATTATTTCTTCTGATACCCCGAAGAAATAATCTTTTGATCACTACTTAAAATATAAATCATGAAAAGAATGTTTTGCATAGCTGCTTTATTGCTTTGTATGCTTGCAGGTAATTCTCAAAAATTAATAACGCCCACCAACCTGCCCATAAAACCGCACTTGCCTTCTCCAAAAATACCTGCGTTAACAAAGCCCGATCTTGAAGTAACAGACATAAGGCTCATCAGCGATAATTATAATTCAACTACCGGAGTGCATACCACCACTATATCTCTTACCATAAAAAATGCAGGGCAATTACCTGCACCGGCATCTTATTTCAATATTTATTGCAGGGATGCAAATAATACACATGGAGCTTGGCAAAATTATTCTGCCTATCAGCATGTTGCCGGCATTAATGGTGGCGCTTCATTAACCGCACAATATGTGCTTATTGAAAAACCTAAAGCAATCAAAACATCACACTTCAGTCTTTGGGCACAGTTAGACATAAGCAACATGGTTCAAGAATCAAATGAAATGAATAATGGCTCACCAATTATCAATGTAGGTGAGTAATAAATTTACTAATATGAAAAATTTTAAAATTTTATTACTATTGCCTGCAATTATTTTTTATAATAATTTAATTGCCCAGATACCGGTAAATATTAAAAAAACTCAACCCATTATTAAAAACATGAGTGCCACAAATGTTTTTAAATTTTACCCGGGTAAAAAAATAATAAAACTAGCCAGCACACTTAAATCTTTGGATATTGATAAAGCAACCATCAATACTAATAACTCAAGAATACAATTATTAGACCCCTGCGCCGACAGCAGGGTAAATTGCGAATCGCAGGTTTGGAATATTGTAGCCATTCCCGGCAAATCAAACCAGTATTTTATACAGTTATTATCCAACGGAAAATGCTTAACCGTCAATCCTTTCAATACAAACCAACTCTCGTTTATTAATAAGATAGATAAAAACGGAAGCATTTATCAAAGCTGGACAATATCTCCTTTAAATGATAATAAATATCAAATAAAAGCCACCGTGCCTGTATCGGGCAGCAATATTACCAAGGTACTAACTTCCACAGGCAATACCAGTAGAAGTGAAGTTGGCATTCAAAACGAATGTACTACTGCCAATTGTGAAAATCAGGCCTGGACATTTTATAATATTGAAGAGCAGCCCCATGCCTGCTTTGCATACCAAATGCCTCCCAGGCCTGTGGCTCCTACCTGCATCAACTGCCAGGTAGGCGTAACTACTGAAAATTTAATTGCTAAAACTTCCAATATGTGGACACCGGGTACTACCTTAAGAGTAAGAATAGACGGGGGCTCACCATTTATAAGAAGCAAAGTAATTCAGTACGCAAATGAATGGACAAGCTATGCCAATATTCATTTCAACTTTATACAAAGTGGCGATGCAGAAGTGATAGTAACTTTTGGAAATGATGGCCAGTCGTATAGTTTTGTTGGAAAAGATTGCATTGACCCCGGGCGCAGGTTTATCGGAAACTTTACCCAAACAGGCACTACCCATTTCGGCTGGTTTACAGATGATACACCCGAAGATGAATTTAGAGCTGTAATTTTACATGAGTTTGGCCATGTACTTGGTTTTGTGCATGAGCAATCGCACCCCGATGCCGCCATACCCTGGGATAAGCCAAAAGTATATGCTTTCTATGCCGGCCCTCCAAATTATTGGGACCATGCCAAAGTTGACGCACAGGTATTTGCGGTAGCAAGCAGGGGCGAAACTCAGTACTCCAGTTACGACCGCACTTCCATTATGCAATACGCTATAAGTAATGACCTTACAATTGGTGATTTTGAAATACCTGAAAACACCAGCCTCTCTCCAACAGATAAAGCATTTGCAAGGTTAATGTATCCACCGGGTAATATTACCGGAAATAAATTATCCATCACAGTAAATACAGGAGGAGATGATGTAAGGCAAAACAGCAATGTATTAATTTATTTAAAACTCAATAGCACCGCATTGCCCGAGTTTAGAAAATCATTAAATAATAACCAGGGCTGGGGCAATAACTCAAGCCATACCACAGAAATAGAAATACCCGCAGGCATTGCTATTACAGATATTCAAGAGTGCAAAATATTATTTACATCAGGCAAACAATTTGAAACAGATACCCCCGACAATTGGAACTTAGACAAATTAGTAATAGACTGGGTTACTCCCGACGGTTATAGAACAAATCTTGTAAATAGATCGGGCAGCCCTTACATCAGGTTTTATAATACCGGAGAAAGCCTCTTATTTAGAAGATAATTTTAATAAAAACAGGAATAAAAATTAATTAAAAAAATATTCAAAAAATGAAACATATTTTGATGATTATATGTGGCCTTTTATTATTAAATACGGGTAAAGCTCAGATTTTACAAAAGCCTGCTGTACTACCAGATAAAGGCAACCTTCCTACTCCTCGTATAAATCCTGTGCTTACAAAATTGACCAAAGTGGCTTTTGAAGCAGATATTACCAGAGAGCGTTCATCGCCGGGGTCGCATCCAAC
Organism: Bacteroidota bacterium; assembly: GCA_018268135.1. Classification (GTDB taxonomy): domain Bacteria; phylum Bacteroidota; class Bacteroidia; order Chitinophagales; family Chitinophagaceae; genus Ferruginibacter. The sequence goes on along the minus strand of JAFDXD010000030.1, from coordinate 2,812 downwards.
ATTTGATGCAATAAAATATAATGATGGAAATGGTTTTTCACTTGCAACTAATACATTTACTGCCCCTACTACCGGCTTATATTTTTTTACTGTAAATTTTTATTGGAATGGTTTCGGGTGCAGTTTTATTAATAGTGCATCATCTTCTGTAACGTTGATGAGAAACGGAAGGGAAGGTTTGGCAAATGTAACCGATGCAGCAATTAACGGTAACAGTGGAGGGTTTACATCTATGCTAAATTATTCTACAAAATTAAATTCCGGAGACAAAATTTCACTGTTTACTATAAACCTTCTTTGTGATGCCGGCGGCGGCTCACTTCCTATTTTAATTAAAGGAGTGTTTAGTGGTTGCCTTATTGCTGCGGATTAAGCTACACAAAAAACCAACTTTCAAATTTAATTACATCATGAAACCAAAACTCATAGTATTATTAACTATTTATATTTTTTTTGGAGTAAAAGCCATGGCCCAAATGCCCACTATTGCTTTTGAAGCTGATATTACAAACCAGCAATCTAATCCTCTATCTCCATTTAAGTTTGATGCAGTAAAATACAATCAGGGTAGCGCTTTTTCGCCAAGAGCCAATATGTTTGTAGCTCCTGTAAACGGAGTCTATTTTTTTTGTGCTATTTTTTTATGGGAGGGATTTGGTTGCGGCTATCAGGGAGGCACTTTAAATGTGGCTGCACTAAAAAATCAGCGTGATACACTTTATTGCATAAGGCGTATGGCCGGCTATCATGAGTGGGGGAATTTTACAACCAACCTTACCTTTTCTACTAAATTAAATGCAGGCGACAGGGTATCATTATCATCAGCATATAACTTTTGTACAGGCTCTCCAATAAATTCAACACGTGCCCTGCTTTTCTCTGGCAGTTTTAGTGGTTATAAAGTGTATTCAGAATAATAATCTCCTGAAATATTAGTACTAAAATTTCATTTTATGAAGTTAGCGCTATCATTACTTGCATGTATTGCAATGAAAATGATATTGCTGGCTAATAGATTTGCAGCCTTAAATAATTTTTCTACATAGAAAAATTGTACTGAGCTATGCTTCATCAACCCCAAAAAAATTAAACCAACCTTATCTTCCCCTTTGCAGTAAGTTTAAAATTTTATTCTCAATCTAAAATAAACAGCAGAAAACATTCACTGAAAATCATTATTAAAAAACAAACAATAAGAATACACAGCAAATCTCTCCTGCATTGATTGCCCAATTATACTATTGGCTTAATTTTGCCGGATGCAAATTGTAGATACCATAAAACAGGCTGCTGTAAAAAGCCTATCAGAGTTATACCAGGGAGATTTTTCGGAAAAAGATTTTCAGGTAAATCAAACCAAGCCGGAGTTTGAGGGCGATTATACCGTAGTACTTTTTTCCCTGCTAAAAAAAACAGGAAAATCACCACAGCCGTTGGGCGATGAACTGGGTAAAAGTATGATAGCAAACAACCCTGCATTATTTACAGGTTATAATATTATCAAAGGTTTTTTAAATTTTAATATAGCTGATAGTTTTTGGTTACAATTTTTGCAAAATAATCATGCCAATGCAAACTACGGCAGGCAGCCAAACAATGGTAAAAGAGTAATGGTAGAATACTCATCGCCAAATACCAATAAGCCCTTACACCTTGGGCACTTGCGCAATAATTTTTTAGGATGGAGTGTGGCAGAAATTTTAAAAGCCAATGGGTACAAAGTGTTTAAAAGCTGCATGGTAAATGACAGAGGAATCCATATTTGCAAAAGCATGATAGCCTGGCAACTGTTTGCAAACGGTGCTACGCCTCAAAGTACCGGTATTAAAGGCGATCATTTTGTAGGCGATTACTATGTAAAATTTAATGATGAATATAAAAAGCAGGTATCAGAATTAGCAGCAACCGGCATGCCACAGGCTGAGGCCGAAAAGCAAGCCCCCATTATGCTTGCAGCGCAAAAAATGTTGCAGGATTGGGAAGCAGGCAAGCCAGAAGTAATAGAATTATGGCAAAAAATGAATGGCTGGGTATATGAAGGATTTGATACAACCTATAAAAATATAGGAAGCGATTTTGATAAAACCTATTATGAAAGCAATACCTATTTGTTAGGCAAAAAAATAGTACAGGAAGGCCTGGCCAAAGGGGTATTTGAGCAGGAAGCAGATAATAGTGTATGGATAGACCTTACCAGTGATGGGCTTGATAAAAAGATTGTACAACGAAAAGATGGCACTTCTGTTTACATTACACAGGATATAGGCCTGGCACAACAAAAGTATGATGAGTACAAAATAGATCAAAGTATTTATGTAATTGGTGATGAGCAAAATTATCACATGAAAGTGCTGAAGCTGATTGCCGAAAAAATGAAATTATCCAATGCAGAAAATATTTTTCATTTAAGCTATGGTATGGTAGAGTTGCCTACCGGCAAAATGAAAAGCCGGGAAGGCACCGTAGTAGATGCAGATGACATAGTAACCGAAATGGAAAACGTAGCGGCTACTAAAACCGAAGAATTAGGAAAGGTGAAAGATTTTTCGCCGGAAGAATTAAAAATATTGTACCATACCATTGGGCTGGGCGCTTTAAAGTTTTTTTTACTAAGGGTAGATCCCAAAAAAAGAATGATATTTAATCCGGAAGAGAGTATAGATTTTCACGGGTTTACGGGGCCATTCATTCAATTTAATTATGCCAGGATAAAATCAATTTTAAGAAAATCGGAAATTGATAAAACCATTGCTGTCGGCGCTGATTTTTTACCATTAGAAAAACAATTGATTGTAGAATTAGAAAAATTTCC
>JAFDXD010000002.1 GCA_018268135.1 Bacteroidota bacterium | reverse complement strand
ATCATTTGAATTGAGAAATACATCATACTTTGAACCTCTGCCGGTAAATAATAAACCAGTCTCTAAATCAAACACAGGCGATATGCCAAACGTGGCCATTGCTCCTGCATTAAAAGTTGGTAAAATATTATTATCTGAAGTGCCGCCATTATTAGTAGTAGTAATGTTAGCTAGATTAAGCCCTCCCTGAACATAAAATTTTTGTGCATGTACTGAAGTAAATAATCCTGATGCAATGATAAAGGCAAGTATTTTTTTCATGTTGATTATTTTAAGTAAATAAATAATAACCAGTTAATATTAGTAACTGTATTGCAACACTACGTTACAAAAAGCCTGCCAATGCATTAAACCATACTTGTTAAGACAATTGATTTATTCTTGAGAAATGATTTGTTTTAATACTACTTCATTAACTTTTACAGGATATTTTATTTTTAATTGTTGTAGCCAATTTTGTTCTAATACATTTTGATAGTCGTTAATTACAAGCCCTTTTGCATCTGCAAAATTTCTTTGTAATCCTGCGGGGTACAGCTTTAAATATTGTACAAATATGCTGCTACTGTCTGCGTTAGTTGTTACAGATGAAAAGCTATTTTCTACCGGAGTAATGGATGTGGAATTGCCAGCTATTTGCGAAAGCTCATAGCGGCCACTATCGGCCTGTATTGCTGCATTACTTTCTAATGCAATAGATTTCCAGTCTTTACCGGCTTTTAATTTTTCCATTGCAGCTTCTGCAATTTTTTGGGAGCTGCAATTAAATACTATTACATCTGCACTGGCAGCCCATTTATATTTTTCTTTATGATTGTTGTAATATTTAATCAGACCTGCAGTGTCTGCAATGGCCTTGTTCCACACTTTGCGTTCCATTATTTCAAACAACATATTGCCGTCTCTAAATTCATCCATTTGGTTTTTAAAATCACTATTAAAGTATTCAAGATTTTTTTTATAATAATCTACAGAAGCTATCGTAACAAACTTATCCCAAAGCTGCTGATTGGTTTCGCCTTTATATTGTTCATAATTTGCTTTGTACTCTCTTACAAATTTTAGCCATTCGCTTCCTTTTACATTACCATGGGCAAATGTTGCAATTATTTTTTTACTAACAGGCAATGTATTTGCCCGCTCTTCTGTAGGGTTTTTCATCAAAGTATCGGCATAGCGAAACAAGTCGGGGAAAGAAACTGATGCTGCTTTTTTAAACCCCGTTTTTTCTACTATTTCTTTTGCAAATTTTTCTCTAATAATATTTATGCGGCTGTCTTGTAAAATTTTTTGTTTCAGTTCAAGCTGGTAAGCTTCATCGCCCTTGTTAGCAGGGATGAGTACAAAACCCAGCCGCTTTACAATATGGTATCCAAATGCAGTTTCAAAAGGTTTGCTAATTTCTCCGTCTTTTTTAAGAGCGAATATTTGATTTTCAAAATCGGTAGAATATTTACCGGCGCCAAACTCTTGCATTTCGCCATCAGTGAGGTATGTTAGTTTATCGTTGCTAAATGTTTTTGCGGCTTCACCAAAGGGCATACCATCTTGTATTAAATGATACACAGAGTCTGCCTTAGCTTTTATAGCAGCCTTAGTGGCAGCATCTGCGGCAGGAGGAAAAGAGAATAATACCTGGGCTATTTTCCATTTGCCGGCTGCGGGCCTTTGTTCCAAAATTTTAAAAATATGCCAACCGTTTTTAGAGTGGTATGGCTTGCTGATTTCGCCCACACCTGTGTTGTAAACAATATTTTCATACTCGTAAGGCAATGTAAATACAGTAATAAATCCAATATCGTTTTGCTTTGCAGTAGGTACTGCCGCTACTATTTCAGCATAATTGCTATTGCCGGATTTTAAACTTTTATAAATTTGGTTGATGCCATTAAATGCTTTTAGGCTATCCGAAGCATTAGCACCCGGTACTACCGGGTAAAAGAAATGAAGCACATGAATATCTTTTTGACTTCTTTCAAATGCTTCGTTTTCTAACATTTTCATACCTGCTTCATCGCTTAGATAATTTTCCATTATTTGATTGCGAAAATTTTCTACATCATATTTTATCTGCTGCAGCGTATCAATTCTTAGCTCTGAAGCTGCTTTTACCTTTAATTTAAAATTGGTATATAGATCTACATAATCTCTTATTGATTTTTCCCGGGCATCTGTACCGGGCTTGTTTTTATTGTAAGCTCTTAAAAACTCTTGTTTGCTAATGCTGTTTTTACCATAAGTAATGAAGGTTTGCGCCTTTGCAGACAACAGCATACCCATTAAAAAGCTTAAAACAATTCCTTTCTTCATTTTGTTGTATTTCATTTTATTTTATAGAAGCAGCAAATTTTGTTTGCAAAAAATCGTTTAACTGCTCCCAATTTAATTTTTTTACAATAATGCGTTTGTCTTTGTCTAATAAAAACAAAGTGGGCGTCATGGTTACATCATATAATTGCCTAAAGCCCGGCTGGCCTGCTGCGGCTTTAGCAGCTTCCATCTCTTTGGTTTCATAAACGTTTGTCCAATCTTCCAGATTGTGCTCCTGTATATATTTGAGCCATTCTGCTTTTTGATTTTCTGTTAATATTGCAAATATTTTTACATTATTTTTTTTCCAGCTTGCCCGGTACACCGAATCTATTTTGGGCAGCTCTATTTTGCAGTGGCCGCAGGTAGGGTCCCAAAATACCAAAACGGTATAGTCTGCCTCTACATTGTATAAAGAAACCGGCTTGTCAGAAGTATTAAGCATTTCCAAATCCGCAGCTTTTTCGCCAATAAGATTGGCCATTTGCATATAGGCTCTTCTGGTAATGATGTCTAGCTGTTTGGCTGTAAGCCAGTTGCTAATACCCTGGCTATGGTATTTTTCAAACAAGTGTACAAATACGGCATCCTGGCCCATGTATTTGGGATTGATGTATTCGTCAGTAAACCAATTCAGCAAAAATTTAAACATTTCTGGAGCCGACCTTGCCAGCAATAATTTATAATCAATATCTTTTATAATGCTGTCTGCATCCTGTGGGATTATATTGCGATAATAATTTTCAAGCTTTGGTAAAAAAAACGGGGTGCGTATAATGCGTTCATCCATAAACGTTATACCATCCCAGTAATGAGATTTATAATATTGAT
>JAFDXD010000029.1 GCA_018268135.1 Bacteroidota bacterium | reverse complement strand
CTTCTACCACCTGTAATTTAAAGGCTAATGTGTAATCTTTTTGAGTCCGTTTACGCAATCGAAACTGTCCTTTGTTCATAATGGTGACATTGTTTTTGTGTCAACCTATTTTAGGACGAGGCACTCTGTTAACCAAATTAAAAAGATAGCTTCTTTATTGTACTCCTTTTTTATTGCCACGCCTTTGTTTTAATTGTGCCTTTTGATCATCGGTTAATATTGAATTCATTTTTTCTTTATGCTGCCTCTTTAATTCCTTTAATTTTTGCTTCTTTTGAATATCTGTCAAGGTTGTATCATTTTCAATTTCGTCTTTTGCGGCCTTATGTTGCTGGTTTAATTCTTTTAATTCGCCCCGTTGCGTTTTGGTAAGGTTCAATTCTTTCAATTTAGTCTTTTCAGATTGTGCAGAGTCGGGGTTTATTTTTTTTGTATAGACTCTTTGTACCTGGGCAAATCCTGTAGAAGTAAGGATGCTCAACATTAATATAAATCCAATTTTTTTCATATTTGATAATTTTTTTTAGTAAGATATATTTTTTGCCCAATAGTTTAATGACAAAAAAAAGCCCGGGCAAATACCCGGGCTGCTTTTCATAATGTTACCATTATCTTAAGAATAAAATTTCACGATATTTTGGTAATGACCAGGTTGCATCATCTACCATCAACTCCAGTTTATCTACGTGATACCTGATAATATCAAAATAATTTCCTTTTACGTCATCACAATAGGCAATGGCTTTTGCCCTTGTATCAGTAAGCTCATTGGCTTTTTTTCTTGCTTCAATCATTTTGGTTACGTTCTCACTTATTACATTTATATGCTTGCTTACTTGTGCTACAATTGCTTTTTGACTTGCAAAGGCAGATTCGTCAAGCCCGGCATCTTTAAGGCCTTTAATATTTTGTAATAAAGTATTTTGATATTTTACTGCTGCCGGAATAATTAAAGTAGTGGCAAGGTCGCCAATTACCCTGGCTTCAATTTGTACTTTTTTCACATATTCTTCTAACATTATTTCATGCCTTGCTTCCAGCTCTACATGATTGTAGATATCATTATCTTCAAACAGCGCTTTAGCTTTTTTAGTTACAAAAGCATCCAATGCCAGCGGAGTTGTTTTTACATTTGGAAGGCCTCTTTTGGCAGCTTCTTTTTCCCATTCTGCGCTATAGCCATCACCTTCAAAAAGTACTACTTTGCTTTCCACAATATATTTCTGAATCACCTGCATGATGGCTACTTCTTTCTTTTCACCTTTTTCAATAATGCCATCTACTTCATTTTTAAAATTCTTAAGCGTTTCTGCCATGATGCTGTTAATAACCGTCATAGCACCAGCACAGTTTGCAGCAGAACCCACGGCTCTAAATTCAAACTTATTACCTGTAAAGGCAAATGGTGATGTACGGTTACGGTCAGTATTGTCTAACATCAATTCAGGAATGCTCTTATGTATATCTAATTTTAAGATAGCTTCATCGGTTTCATCAAAATCTCCACCTACTCTTTTTTCAATTTCGTTTAATACATTGGTTAAGTATTTACCAATAAAGATGGATATAATTGCCGGTGGTGCTTCATTGGCTCCCAACCTGTGGTCGTTACCAGCGCTGGCAATAGAGGCACGCAATAAATCAGAGTAATTGTGTACTGCCTTTATAATGTTCACAAAAAAAGTAAGGAACATTAAATTGGTTTTTGGTGTTTTGCCCGGGCCTAATAAGTTTACACCGGTATCGGTACTCATGCTCCAGTTATTGTGTTTACCACTACCATTTATGCCTGCAAAAGGTTTTTCATGCAATAGCACTTTAAGGTTATGCCTTTTGGCTACCCTGCTCATTACATCCATTAATAAAGTATTATGGTCAACAGCAAGATTGGCTTCTTCAAAAATTGGAGCACACTCAAATTGTGCCGGCGCTACCTCATTGTGGCGTGTACGAAGCGGAATACCAAGTTTATAAGATTCTTGTTCAAAATCTCTCATAAAAGCATAAACACGCTCAGGTATGGCTCCAAAATAATGGTCTTCTAATTGTTGTCCCTTGGCAGGTGCATGTCCAAATACTGTTCTACCGGTAAGTAATAAATCTGGCCTTGCATTTGCCAAACCTGCATCTACTACAAAATATTCCTGCTCCCAGCCAAGTGTAGCTGTTACTTTAGTAATATTTTTATCAAAATACTGGCATACATCCACCGCAGCCTTATCTAAAGCTACCAATGCTTTAATCAAAGGAGTTTTTGTATCAAGCGATTCGCCGGTGTATGATACAAAAATGGTAGGGATGCACAATGTTTTGCCCTCTCCAATTTCCATAATAAAAGCGGGTGAAGAGGGATCCCAGGCTGTATAACCTCTTGCTTCAAAAGTAGCTCTCAGTCCACCACTCGGAAAAGAAGATGCATCCGGCTCTTGTTGTATTAAAGCTGCTCCTTCAAATTCTTCTATGGGAGTGCCATCGCCTTTAATGGTAAAAAATGAATCATGTTTTTCTGCAGATAAGCCGGTAAGTGGTTGAAACCAATGCGTAAAATGGGTAACTCCTTTACTTTCAGCCCAGGCTCTAAGTCCATTGGCAATTTGATTGCCCATTGCTCTGTCTATTTTTTTACCACCACGTATAGAAGCTAATAAACTTTTATAAGCATCATCTGTAAGATAATGACGGGCTGTTTTTAGAGTAAATACATTCTCATTAAAAATTGCTGTAATTTTTGAAGCAGTCTCAAATTTTACCGGAGCCTGTAAGTTGGCAAGGTTTGATACAGCGTCAAAGCGTAAATGATTCATATTTTTTTTGATTTAAGATGCAAAAAAAACGAAAAAAAGTAAAATAATATAATTTATTTTTTAAAACTTGGTATTTTTTGTTGAAAAAAGAAAAAATAAATTACATATAAATAAATCTAATATTTATTAGGCTTTAATTTAATACTACATAAAACCGGGGTAATTAAAAAGGGGAGATAAATACTTCTGTATCGGATAATAGAGCCTGCATTGGGTACAATATAACCTATAAAAAGCATCATTGTCAGGGCAAAAACTATTGAAAAAAAGATAAAGGGGTCATTTTGCTTTGAGGGATGAAAATAAAAAAGCATCAAAATAAAAAGCCCCCAATAGCCCAAAACTTCAATAGAAAAGATATTTAGAATGGTTGCCGAAAACTCAAAAGGGTGAGGCTCGGTAAATACATGGGCAAATGCTTTTGGAGCTGCAACCATAAAACTTTTTATTGTGGGCATTAATGTGTCTGTTGCTAATTGCGTATTGGCAATGTGTATGGTATAAAAATCCTGTTGTTTTTGAACAATAATATTAAGTGGACTGATACCTGGTAAAAATGATTGAATAAATAGCAAACAGATAAAAGTGAAAAGAAACACAGCCAAAAATGTGCGGCCAGCTTTTACATGATACTTTTTGCAAAATATCCAGGCAAGCATTGGTAAAATAAAAATAACGACTACATAATTTCTGATGATAAATAATAGTGCTGCACATAAAAAAATACTTGCACTTTTTTTTAAATTAAAACCCCTCTTTAAAGAAAAATACAGGCTGTAGCACAATAAGCACAATAAGGCAAATACTATACAATCCTTATCAAGCCCCGACGAAAAAAATAAAGCAGATGGCAATAAAATGCATCCGGTAATTACCATCCATTTTTTGCACGGGTATATATTGATAAAAACCCTGTAAAGCGCAATATGCCCAATAAAACAAAGGAAATTAAAGAATAAGCTGTTGATATAATAATTTCCCCTGCTAAAAATATTTAGGAGGGCTACAATTTTAATCAGGAAGTTTAATTTTAAATCATTCCAGTAAGAATGCGATGAGCCAAACAGGCTGCCATAATTTTCACCATAATTTGACTTAAAAATATCGGAAAAAAAAACAGCAGGGTGCTTTACCAGTAACTGGTACTCCTGCCTGCCATATTCATTTAAAGCCCAGGCATCATTGCCGGGATAAACCCTCAGCAGCATATATCCAAAAACAATACCTGCAGCTATTTTTACAATAAACAACAATAGTATATTGCCATTGGATAGCTCACTGTTTTTTATAAACCTGATTTTATTTATAAAAAAACATCCAACTGCCAGGTAAAAAAAGAATAAAAAGTATAACAACTAATTTTTTTTAAATGATGTGGGAAGTTAGTTAAAATATTTGCTTTGATAATCTTCAATAAACATATCAGGGTTGTACATTTGCGCTTTCAATTATTACTATTGCAATTTTATGGAAATTACATCAGCTACAGCCGCACAATTAAGAATTACAGAAGATGAGTTTGAGCTTATAAAACAAAAGCTTGGCCGTACTCCCAATTTTACGGAGTTATGTGCCTTTAGTGGTATGTGGAGCGAACATTGTAGTTATAAAAACTCCATCAAATGGCTTAAAAAATTGCCACGTGAAGGAAAGAAAATGTTGGTAAAAGCCGGGGAAGAAAATGCAGGGCTAATGGATATTGGAGACGGCTATGGGGTAGTTTTTAAAATAGAATCGCACAATCACCCTTCGGCCATTGAGCCTTTTCAGGGTGCTGCCACCGGCGTAGGGGGTATTAACAGAGATATTTTTACCATGGGAGCCCGCCCCATTGCCTCTTTAAATTCACTCAGGTTTGGAAAATTAGAAGATGCCAAAACCCAGCATTTACTTGCCGGGGTGGTGCATGGTATTGGTCATTATGGCAATTGCTTTGGTGTACCCACTGTAGGCGGCGAAATATATTTTGAAAATTGTTATCAAACCAACCCATTAGTAAATGCAATGAGTGTGGGTATATTAAAAAATGGTACTACGGTTTCTGCAACTTCAGAAGGTATTGGCAACCCTGTTTTTTTTGTAGGAAGCGCTACCGGAAAAGATGGTATTGGCGGGGCCTCATTTGCCAGCGCAGAAATTACAAAAGATAGTGTAGAAGAGCTTCCTGCCGTGCAGGTAGGCGACCCCTTTCAGGAAAAAAAATTACTGGAAGCCTGCCTTGAAGTGATACAAACCGGCGCAGTAATAGGTATGCAGGATATGGGCGCAGCAGGTATCATTTGCTCTACAGCAGAAATGAGCGCCAAAGGAAAATCAGGAATGCACATCAACCTTGAAAAAGTACCTACCAGGCAGTCAGACATGAAAGCCTGGGAACTGTTACTAAGCGAAAGCCAGGAGCGTATGCTGCTGGTGGTACAAAAAGGTAAAGAAAAATCTGTACTGGATGTTTTTGAAAAGTGGGATCTCCCCTGTAGCAATATCGGGCATGTAACGGGTGATGGCTTATTGCACTTTTTTATGAATGGAATAGAAGAAGCCATTTTACCGGCAGATGAACTGGTATTAGGAGGTGGCGCACCTCAGTATGACCGTGAAGTAAAGGAGCCGGCTTATTTACAAAAAATAAAGGCCTTTGATGCCACTGCCATTAAAGAGCCTGCAGATTTAAAAACCATAGCCGAAAAAATAATTGATTTGCCCAATATTGCCAGCAAGCGATGGATATATGAGCAATACGATAGCATGGTGGGCGCCGGCACAATTACTACTAATGCAGCTAGCGATGCTGCCATTGTATTGGCAAAACCTACCAATAAAGCTTTAGCTCTTACTACAGATTGTAATAGCCGCTATGTATTTGCAGATCCTTACAAAGGAGCTATGATAGCAGTGGCCGAAGCTGCCAGAAATATTGTATGCAGTGGTGGCACCCCCTTAGGTGTTACCAATTGCCTCAACTTTGGCAACCCCTACGACCCCGAAGTATATTACCAGTTTACCAACGCTATAAAAGGAATGGGCGAAGCCTGTATAAAATTTGATACTCCTGTAACGGGTGGTAATGTTAGTTTTTACAATCAATCTACTGATGGGCCTGTATATCCTACGCCTACAATTGGCATGGTGGGCTTGCTGGATGATGTAAATAATAAAATGACGCTGAATTTTAAAAATGAAGGCGATATAATTTATTTATTGGGTAAAAGCCGAAACGATTTTAATTCTTCAGAATACCTGCATAAAATTATTGGAGAAGAATATAGCCCATGCCCCTATTTTGATTTAGAAGAAGAGTATACTCTGCAGCAGGAAATTTTGAATTTAATCAATCAAAAATTAATTCAAAGTGCACATGATGTAAGCGAAGGAGGCCTGTTGGTAACTTTGTTGGAAAGCTGTTTTCAACAAAACCTGGGGTTTGATGTAGCAGCCACAGAAAATTTCCGCAAAGATGCATATTGGTTTGGCGAAGCTCAAAGCAGGGTAGTGATTTCAGTAAAGCCTGCAGATGAAAATAATTTTATGGCGGCGCTAAAAAAATCATCAGTTCCTTTTTCTGTTTTAGGAAAAGTAACTCAGGGTAATATTTTTGTTGAAAGTGAAAACTGGGGCAATATTTCTGAATGGAAAAATAAATATGATAATGCAATTGGCAATGTTTTAAAAAACGAAACAGGCGAAAGTGCTTTGAATGCATTATAATATCATCCTCACTTTGCTTTTATTTGAATGAAAGATACTTCAATACAAATCTTATGAATAATAAAATAGCTATAATTGGCGGCGGCAACCTCGGTACCGCCATAGCAGAAGGATTATTAAAAAGTAAATTTTGCAAGGCAACAGATATTACTGTTACAAAAAGAAACCTTGACACTTTAACTGCCTTAAAAAGTAAGGGTGTAAACATTACTTCAAATAATAATGCTGCTGTAAAAAATGCCGGCCTTATCATTCTTGCCATAAAGCCCTTTCAGGTAAGTGAAGTATTGAATGGACTAAAAAAAGAACTTACAGCAAAGCATACACTGGTGTCAGTAGTTACCGGTGTAAGTATTGCAGATATTGAAAGTATCATCAAAAAGAAAATGCCTGTGTTCAGAGCAATGCCCAATACCGCCATTGCCATCCAGGAAAGTATGACCTGCCTGAGTTTTAGTAATGCAACCGGCCAACAGGCAGATTACGTATCTGATTTATTTAAAACATTAGGAAAAGTTACCACTATTAATGAAAACCTAATGGATGCAGCAACCGTATTAGGCGCCTGTGGTACGGCCTATGCCATGCGATATATCAGGGCAAACATACAGGGAGGTATAGAAATAGGATTTGACAGTAAGACCGCAAACCTGATAGCTGCTCAAACCGTAAAGGGTGCAGCAGAATTATTATTGCAAAAAGGAACGCATCCTGAGCAGGAAATAGATAAAGTAACCACGCCAAAAGGCTGCACCATTGCGGGACTCAACGAAATGGAGCATCAGGGCTTTAGCTCATCTTTAATAAAAGGCATAGCCAGTAGTTATCAAAAAATTGTAAAAGGCTGATAATATTTTTTATACACTTATTTTGTTTCGGGCGCTTCTAACTATGTAGAATAGACGAAGGAGCCCAGCTCAAAAATTTATTTCAGCATCGGTCCCGCTATACGTTGCTACTCCGGCACAAACCAAATGCGCATATCCCTCACCGTGGTATCCACTTCTATCGGGGCTAAAAGCTCAGTAACAATTACTTCTAAATAAACATAGCCCTTTGTAATATTATAATTGTAACAAGTTGAGAAAAATACAATTTTAATACACCCTTATTGGGCAGCCCAGGTGGTTGCCTTTTTTACCCCTGCCGTCGGTACCGCTATTGCCAGACCCAAATAAATAACTAATGCGAATACCGGTAGTGTAATACCAATCTTTATTTTTTGGGTTGCCTCTTTGCGAGCCTGCAGCCGGATAACCGGGGGCACCATGTATTTCATTGCCCCGATAGGCAAATTCAACAGCAGTAGGCCCCCTTTCTGCTAGTAAAATGGCAGAATCAACATAGTTTTTGCTTACGTCATCTAAATAATCAGTAAATAATTTTCGCAAACTAATTTCTACCCCCAGCAGTATTCTGTCAGACAATGCAAATTTTACTCCACCGCCAAATGGAATTGCCAACTGTTTGGTATTGTATGGTTTTCTGTCAGGATAGGCAGCTAAGCCTTCGCCTTCTGTGCTAAGTGGCCTTAGTAATACTTTGTTGCCCAGTGTATCGTAAGAATAAGGTTGAAAATGAAATGCCGCCACCCCTGCAAAAAGGTAGGGTGTAAAACTTCGCTCAGTTAAGTCAAAAAAATTGTATTCGAGGGCTAACTGTGCCTCCTGTATATGAGTTTTAAAATTTAGATTTCTAAAAGTAACGCCGGTAGCCGTGGTATTATATTTATCATCAGCACCAACATTCAGGTATGTAGCCACCCCTCTTACAGTAAATTTATTATTAATATCATACGATATGCCAAGCCCAACCATGGCACCCGAATGGTTAAAAGTATATCTTTTGCCTTGTAAATCGCCGCTATAATTGGCCAGGCCCCCATAAATATCCCCATGCAATTGCTGCGCCGGTAACACAGAAGGGAGGCACAAAATGCTAATAATCAGTATATATTTCATTTAATTTGGATTATTAAAGTTAAAAAAGAATTGACGAGGTAGTACCAAAAACCATTCCCAATATTAAATATCAATTTTTTTATAAAAAGGTTTGCAATTTCCTTTGCTAATTAAAATTCAAACCATACCT
>JAFDXD010000028.1 GCA_018268135.1 Bacteroidota bacterium | reverse complement strand
TTAAATTTTCTTCCTTCGTAAATGATGGTTTCGCCGGGGCTTTCTTCAGTACCAGCAAATACATTGCCCATCATTACGCAGGTAGCGCCGGCTGCAAGCGCTTTTACCATATCACCTGTGTACCTGATACCACCATCGCTTATGATGCCAATATTTTTATTTTTTAAGGCAGCAGCAGCTTCCATTACGGCAGTTATTTGTGGCACTCCTGTTCCCGCTACTATTCTTGTAGTACAAATAGACCCCGGGCCAATGCCCACTTTTACTGCATCTGCACCCGCATCTGCCAATGCTTTAGCGCCTGATGCCGTGCCTACATTGCCTGCAATAACCTGTAAGTGTTTAAAAGATTTTTTTACCTTCTTTAAGGTATCCATTACTCCTTTGGTATGGCCATGTGCACTATCAAGGCATATTACATCCACCCCTGCATGTTGCAATGCATCTACTCTTTGCAAAGTGTCTTTTGTAATGCCAACACCTGCACCAACAAGTAATCTTCCAAAAGTATCTTTTACGGCATGTGGATGACTTTTTAGTTTTAGTATATCGCCAAAAGTTACCAGGCCAGTAAGTTTACCAGATTTATCTACTACAGGAAGTTTTTCAATCTTATTTTTTTTAAAAATTAATTCAGCTTTTTTAAGGTCGGTGCCGGCAGGGGCGGTAATAAGATTTTCTGAGGTCATTACCGTGCTTACTTTTTGTTGGTAGTTTGTTTCAAACCTCAAGTCCCTGTTAGTTAAAATGCCTACCAGTTTTTGTTGAGCATCTACAATGGGGATGCCGCCAATTTTGTTTTCTCTCATAAGCCTCAAAGCTTCGCCAATAGTGGCATCTGGCATTAAGGTAATGGGATCTAAAATAAGCCCATTTTCACTTCTTTTTACTTTACGTACCTGGTCGGCCTGATGCTCAATACTCATATTTTTATGCAAAATACCTAAGCCGCCTTCTCTTGCCAATGCTATTGCCATGGCTGCTTCAGTTACGGTATCCATTGCTGCACTCAGCATCGGTATTTTTAAAGTGATCGTTTTAGTAAGTTGTGTGCTTATATCTACATCACGGGGAAGAATTTGTGAGTAGGCCGGCATTAAAAGTACATCATCAAAAGTGAGACCCTCGCCGTAAAATCTTTCAGATTTTTTATTGCTGCTTGTAGTATTGTTTGTTGCCATAGGCAAAGATAAATGAATTGATCCATACACTAAAAATCTAATGATATTTAAAACATTTTTTATTTTTTTTAGGGGGATACAATCAGGCTAATTTATACACTTTGCCAGGCAATGATAGTACAATGCCCTGCATCTCAAGCATTAGTAAGGCACTTGCTACAGTACTACTGCTAAGGCCACTTTTAAAATACAATTCATCTATTTGTGTAGTTTCTTTTGTTTGTAAAATATCAAATATAATTTTTTCGTCGGGTTGCAATTCTATAAATAATTCTCTTTGTTTTTTTACCTGTGGTTTTTTATCATGCCATCCCATCAGTTGTAATAGGTCGGCTGCATTTGTTAGTAAAGAGGCTTTGTTGGTTTTAATCAGATAATTACAACCTTCGCTTTTAGTATCATTGGCTCTGCCGGGTAAAGCACATACATCTTTGTTATAGCCGTTTGCCAACTCTGCTGTAATCAATGATCCACCTTTTTTACTGCTCTCTATTACTATTAGGGCATCACATATCCCTGCTACAATTCGATTTCGTTTCGGAAAATTTTGTTTATCAGGGTTGGTGCCACTTATAAAATCTGTAAGCAATCCGCCATGCTCTGCCATCTCTTTTGCAAGAGAAGTATTTTGCTTGGGGTATATTCTGTCGAGCCCATGTGCAAGTACACCTACTGTTTGTAATTTATTTTTTAATGCGGCTTTATGAGCAATGGTATCAATGCCAAATGCAAGGCCGCTAACTACCAGTATATTTTCATCCTGTAATTCTTCCATTAATTTTTCGCAGATATTTTTTCCATAATCTGTATGGTTTCGGGTACCAACTATCGAAACAATTTTTGAAGTATTTAAATCGGCAGTGCCTTTATAGTAGAGCATTATAGGGCTGTCATAACATTGTAATAAACGCTGCGGATATTTATTATCTAAAATAAAAAGGGGTGTAATCTTGTATTTTTCAATAAACTGAATTTCTTTTTCGCAGGCAGAAAAATCATTAAAAGATTTAATGTTTTTGGCAATAAGGGATCCAATATTTTCTATATGTTCTAATTTTTTTTGCGAAGCTTTAAATACAGCTTCTGCCGTACCAAATTCGTTTAAAAGTGCTTTTGCCCTTGCATCTCCAATTTTCGGAATTTGAGTGAGCGCCAGTTGGTATAAAAAATCGTTGTTCATCGGGTATTTTAATGAACAATATTAATAAAAATTTCAATCAGAAAGAATGCTAAGTTCTGTTCGCCTGTTCATTGCCCTGCCCGTTTCAGTTTGATTATCAGCAATGGGTTTTTGCTCGCCAAATCCTTTGGCAGAAAGCCTTTTGCTGTCTATACCTTTGCTTTGAAAGTAATTGGTAACAGCTTTAGCCCTTTGAATGCTAAGCAACATATTATCCGATGGCTTCCCTACATTATCGGTAAACCCGCTTATCTGTATGCTTAGTTTAGGATGGTCTGTTAGGAGCTGTATCACCTTATCTAATTCTGTAAGCGACTCGGGCTTTAGGTTAAATTTATTTACATCAAAGAATATATTTTTTAAAACGATGGAAGCCCCTTTTTCTATTGGTTGTAGCGGAATATTTACAACCATTGCTGAATCTGGAAGGTTGCCCTGCATGGAAAAATTGTCTGAATAAAACAGGTACCCTTTCCTATTTACATTAAAGGCATAATCTTTCCCTACAGGCAATGTTACTAAGTATTGTCCTTCTTCATCCGTTTGCAGGGTCGATACAGTTTTTCGGGTACTGATGTCCGTTAGTTCTACCGTAGAGGGTAGGCCGGCATTAGTTTTTTTATCATACACTTTACCTTTTACCCAAAGTGTTTTTTGGGCCCTGATATCATCTCTTAAAGTAAAACTGTAAAGGTCAAGCCCCCCACGGGTGTCGGCTCCATCGCTGGCATAATATGATGTTTTGCCATCTGATGATACAATCAAAGAGCCTTCATCATCAATAGTATTAATTGGATATCCTAAATTTTCAGGCTCACTCCACGAACCATCTGCCTGCTTTCTGGCTACAAACAAGTCTGTCATACCATACCCCTCATGGCCATTGCTGTTAAAATATAGGGTTTCATTATCAGCATGAATAAAAGGGCAACCTTCATCTCCTTTTGTGTTGATGGTGGGGCCGGCATTTTCGGGCCTGCTCCATTTTCCGGTAATACTTCTATGTGTTACCCAAATATCTTTACCACCATACCCTCCAGGCCTGTCGCTTGCAAAGTATAAGTCTCTTTTATCAGGCGATAATGAGGGAGATGATTCCCAAAAATCAGTATTTACAATTGGCCCGAGATTTTCCGGTTCCGTCCAGCCTCCGGCTTTTGTTTTATAAGCTATATACAAATCGCAACTTCCCTGCCCTTCGGGATAATTGCATCCTGTAAATATCAGCCAGTTTCCATCCTGCGAAATATTTTGTGCACCCTCATTAAGGTTAGTATTGATTTTGCCGCCTACCGGCCTGGCTTTGCTCCAATGCCCATTTGTATAATCACTTTCATAAAAATCTTCATCATTGTTGATGCGCCTTGTAAAAATCATTTTGCTGCCATCAATAGTTAAAGATGGAAAATATTCCAATGCAGTACTATTAATGCTGTCGCCCATATTTTTTGGCGCAAAAATATAACCAGCCGATGGGTGTTTTTTTGCAAAATCAATTGCAAATTCATAAGTCTTCTTTCTGTAATTTCCTGCATTGATACTTTGTTTATTCAATGTGGGATTGCTTAAAAAGCTATCTACCGCCTGAAGGGCTTTTACAAATTCACCCAGTCCGGCCAAAGAAATGGAATAAGGTAGCAGATAGGTAGATGCATACATTTTATCCATGCTTAATGCCGTTTCAAAATCGGCAACAGAAGCAGTATAATTTTTTAAATTTGCGTATATGCCTGCCCGTGATAAGTACACATCTACAAATTTAGGGTCTGCTTTTAACGCTTCATTTAGGTGTACAATGGCTTCATTGTATTTGCCGTCTGTAGCTTCTTCATAAGCCTGTGCATAAATATTGCCGGCTTTTTTATTTACCTTATCAGGATTGTACCACTGTGCGTAAGAAGTAAAATAAAATATACCTGTTAAAAATATAAGGAAGGCGGTTTTGTAAAAAAAAGGTTTCAAATGTTTCATCTTATTCTTTGGAGGAATGAAGTTAAAACGAATTAATTACTAAAATATTTCAATACTGTTAAATAAGCATTTTTACTTAAGGCACATTGATAAACTTGTGTATTTGCAAGCTTAGCTGCCATTGTGGATTATCTTTTATATAATCAATAATTGCGGGCATAATTTCAGCAGACTTCCCCCATTCCGGTTGTAAGTATCTTTTGCAAGTGGAAGGAACCTGAGCTGCATATTTTTCAGCCCATGCGAAATCGGATTTATTGAATACAATTATTTTTAATTCATTGGCAACTGCAATAACTTCAGGCAATGGCGCTTTAAATTTTTTGGGAGAAAGGCATACCCAGTCCCAGCTTCCGCTTAATGGAGAGGAGCCCGAAGTTTCAATATTTGTTTCAAATCCATTTTCCTGCAAGCTTTTTGTTAAAGCATCCAGTTGATGCAATAAAGGCTCGCCGCCGGTAATCACAACCAATTTTGCAGGCGTTTTTTTTACAGCACTTACAAGATCAGGTATCGAAATTTTTGGATGATTATCTGCTTCCCAACTTTCTTTTACATCGCACCATACACAACCAACATCGCAGCCGCCTAACCTAATAAAATAAGCGGCTCGGCCCTGATGGTTTCCTTCGCCCTGAAGGGTATAAAAATGCTCCATTACCGGCAACATATTACTGTCATTATTTGAACTCACTTACTTAATTATTTTTTTGTAAAACTGCCTGATAGGTATTGGTTAATAATGCGGCAATTGTCATAAGGCCTACGCCACCCGGCACTGGAGTAATATAGCTGCATTTTGCTGCAACATTTTCAAAATCTACATCGCCTTTTAATGCATAGCCGCTTTTTTTAGTTTTGTCTTCTATCCTTGTAATACCTACATCAATAACTATGGCTCCGGGCTTTACCATATCTTCTTTTAAAAATCCGGGTATGCCTAATGCTGCCACTATTATATCTGCCTGAAGGCAAATTTCTTTTAAATGCTGTGTACGGCTATGGCAGAGAGTAACTGTACAATTTCCGGGATTAGTGTTTTGACTAAGTAGGATACTCATTGGCCTGCCTACAATATTGCTGCGGCCAATAACTACCGCATGTTTGCCTACAGTATCTATTTTGTAATGTTGTAGTAATAGCATTATGCCATAGGGGGTTGCCGAAATAAAAGAAGGAAGGCCCTGTACCATTTTGCCTACACTTATTGGATGAAACCCATCCACATCCTTTGATGGGTGTATTAGATTAATAATTTTTTCTTCATTTATTTGCTTAGGTAAGGGTAGCTGTACCAATATGCCATCCACATCTTCGTCTTCATTTAAAGTATGGATAGCTTCAATTACTTCTGCTTCATTAACTGCTGCATCAAACCTAATTAGGGTACTTTTAAAACCAATATCATGGCAATTTTTTATTTTACTTGCCACGTAAGTTTCGCTGGCGCCATTGTTACCAATCAAAATAGCTGCCAGATGAGGTACTTTTTTATTTTCTTTTATAAGAATATCAGTTTTATTCTTTAAATCTTCTTTTACTGCTTGCGATACAAGTTTGCCATCTAATATTTGCATCCTGCAAAAATATTAAACAAAAATTGAACTACTGGTATTAAAAAATGCGTGGTCTTTTTGCATATTTTACATAACTTGGCAATCGTATTAAAAATTACTGTTTTGAGAAATAAGTTACAAGCTTTGTTACTTTGGGCTTTTTTATGCATAAGCAATAGTAACGTTTATTCGCAATCACTTCGTTATAGCTTAAGTATGCCTTATCTTAGTTTGGGGGCGTATTCTACAAAGCAGGTTGATCCTTTTTCATTTACAAACAACCAGGCAGCTTTAGCACAGGTAAAAACTGCAGGAGTAGGTGTGTATGGCGAGCGAAGATTTTTATTAGCAGAAAACAGTGTTTATGGCGTAGCCTTAGCAATGCCCACAAAAATGGGAAATTTTGGCCTGCAGGCCAATTATGGCGGCTTCAGCAATTTTTCAGAAAATAAAATTGGGCTAGCTTATGCACGTAGTTTGGGTAGCAAGGTAGATTTGGGGGTGCAGTTTAATTATTATGGATACCGTATTCCGGGATATAATAGCGCTTCAACAGTAAATTTTGAAATTGGTACCATCATTCATCTTACCGATCAATTAAATGCAGGTATTCATGTGTACAATCCTGTAGGAGGAAAGCTGGATAAGTATACGGATGAAAAACTCGCCTCTGCTTATAAATTTGGATTGGGCTATGATGTATCGGATCATTTTTATGCAAGCGCTGAGATGGTAAAAGAAGAAGACAAATCCATTAATGTAATTGGTGGGGTGCAGTACCAGTTTGCA
Organism: Bacteroidota bacterium; assembly: GCA_018268135.1. Taxonomy (GTDB): domain Bacteria; phylum Bacteroidota; class Bacteroidia; order Chitinophagales; family Chitinophagaceae; genus Ferruginibacter. The sequence continues at coordinate 39,131 of JAFDXD010000028.1, read as the reverse complement.
AAACAGTTTTTTGCAAGGGCAGGCTTTATGAGTGAAACAGGAGGGGGTTTTGCAGGGGCAGGAGTGGCTTGGAAAAATCTAAGATTGGATGTGTCAGCAAGCTATCATCCCCAATTGGGTTTTTCACCGGGGCTATTGCTAATTGTAAACTTTAAGGGAGCTGCAAAATGAAAAAATTATTTTTTCTCAGCTTTCTCCTCCTGATATTTGGACTTGCAAAGGCCCAGGTAAAAGAAACGCCTGTATCTTCCTCTACAGAAGAAGAGTTAGAAAATATTACTGCCAATAATGATGATATGGAAACGGAAGACGATTCTTATCTGCAGGAAATGGTACAATTTCAACGAAACCCCATTAACCTCAATTACGCTGATGCAGATGATTTAAATGAGTTGAAAGTGCTTAGCCCAATGCAGGTACAAAACCTGATTTCTTACCGTACTATTTTAGGAAAATTTTTAAGCATTTATGAAATACAGGCCATACCTGGTTGGGATATTAATACCATAAGAAAAATTCGTCCATACATCACCGTTAGTGAAGAAGCTAACCTGTTTAGTTCTTTCAAAGACAGGCTAAAAGGTGGAAATCGGTCTTTATTAGTAAGAGCAGGCCAAACTTTAGAAAAAGCCAAAGGGTATTTGGTCGACCCTTCCGTATCAAACAGTTATTACCCAGGCTCACCACAAAAGCTATTTGTGCGTTTTAAATATAGTTATAAAAATCTTTTGCAGTATGGTGTGGTAGGAGAAAAAGATCCCGGGGAGCAATTTTTTAAAGGAGGGCAAAAACAGGGGTTTGATTTTTATTCAGCACATTTTTTTCTAAGAAATTCCGGTATCATTAAATCACTTGCTTTGGGTGATTACACTGTTAATTTGGGGCAGGGGCTTACTCAATGGATGAACCTGGCTTACAAAAAAGGCCCCGATATTTTGTCAGTAAAAAGAGAGTCTCCGGTATTGCGCCCATATAGCTCTTCTGGTGAAATTAATTTTCACAGAGGGGCAGGTATTACCATTGGTAAAAATAAATGGGAGGCAACTATTTTTGGCTCTTATAAAAAAGTAGATGCCAATTTTAATGCTGCCGATACTTCTCAGTCAATGGATGAATTTGTGTCATCTCTGCAAACATCAGGTTACCACCGTACCCCAAGCGAATTGGCTAACAAAGGCTCTCAAACGCAAATGGCATTTGGCGGCAATTTTAGTTACCAACTTAACCGCCTCCACCTGGGTATCAATGCTATTCAATATCATTTTAAATACCCCCTTATTAAAGAAAATTATCCTTATAATTTATATGCCCTTTCAGGCAAAAGCTTTGGTAACTATAGTTTAGATTATAGTTATACATATAAGAATATGCACTTTTTTGGCGAAGCAGCCACTTCTCAAAAAAAATATGGGGCACTTGTTAGCGGTTTATTGATTAGTGTTGCTAAAAATGTAGATATGAGTTTTTTATACAGGAATATATCTAAAGGGTATCAGTCTTTATATTCCAATGCCTTTACAGAAGGTACTTATCCTACTAACGAAAGAGGTTTTTTTTCTGGTATATCAGTGAGGCCAAATGATGCTTGGCGCATAGATGCGTATGCAGATATGTATAAATTTCCGTGGCTAAAATTCCGGATTGATGCTCCAAGCACTGGCTCTGATTACCTACTACAAGCTACTTATAAACCCAATAAGCAGTTGGAAATGTATATGCGCTATAAGTCAGAAACAAAATCAATTAATGATAATCCTAATGATATTACCCTAAATCCTATTGTGCCTAAGCCCAAAAAAGACTGGCGTACCCAATTTACCTTCAAAGTAAGTCCTGTTGTTACTTTAAGAAGCAGGGCAGAAGTAGTATGGTATGATAAAAAAGGCGATGATGCCTCACAGGGATTTTTATTTTATACAGATGTATTCTATGTGCCTCCCATGGCCAAATTTTCAGGAAATATAAGGCTTCAATATTTTCAAACAGATGACTACAATAGCCGCTTATATGCTTATGAAAGCGATGTTTTATATAATTTTTCCATTCCCGTATTTTATGGAACTGGGTATAAATATTATATCAACTTAAATTATGATGCCGGTAAAAAACTATCTTTTTGGGGCAAATTTGCCCAAACCATTTATCCTAACCAGCAAAGCATCAGCTCCGGGCTGGATTTGATTAATAAAAACCATAAAACTGAGGTTAGACTTCAGATGATATATAAATTTTAAGATTTTTTAAACACTTTGCAGCACTTTTTATAACTGAGTTGTCCACTATTAGGTTAAAGAAGGTTACACTTAAAAAAAGATTTAACAATTTTTTTATCTTAATAGAATATCCTTACTTTTACGTTTCATAAAAATTTAACTAATCGCACATGAGAAGATTTTTATCACTGTTCACAATGCTTATGCTTTGCGGAGTATTTGCATTTGCGCAAAACCGGGTGGTGACCGGTACAATCACAGACGACAAAGGGGCTCCTGTAGAAGGGGCATCCATTAGAGTAAAAGGTACAAGATCAGGGGCTTCTGCTGATGCTCAGGGTTTTTACAGATTATCAGTACCCAAGGGCGCTGTTTTAACAATTAGCGGCGTTGGTATTACTGCAAAAGATGTTCATGTTGGTACTGAATCTGTTGTAAATGTTACGGTTTCCCGCTCCGGCGCTCCTGAACTTACTGCAGTTGTTGTAACAGCAGCAGGTATCAGAAGGTCAGAAAAAACAACCGGATATGCCGTTACAAAAGTAGATCCTGGTGTATTACTTCAAAAGTCTGAGCCGGATGTACTAAAAGGTTTACAAGGTAAAGTTGCGGGTGTAGATATCCGTACTTCTCAAGGAACTCCTGGCTCGGCCACCCGTATTCAAATTCGTGGTAACTCCTCTTTTTATGGAGATAACCAACCCTTAATAGTAGTAGATGGTGTTCCCTTTAGTAACGACCAGGTAGGTGATAACTCGTTAGGAGGCTCCGGTGCGTATGGTACTGGTCTTTCTGACTTAGACCCTAATGATATAGCAAATATGACTATTCTTAAAGGTGCTTCTGCGGCTGCACTTTATGGCTCACGTGCTTCTAATGGTGTAGTGCTTATTACTACTAAATCAGGTAGCGTAAGTAGGGCTCGTAAAGGAATGGAAGTAAATGCAAAATCTTCTATTTCATTTGAAAATATTTCTAACCTGCCTGATTATCAAAATAAATATGGTACAGGCTCGCAAGGCGTTGCTGGTGGCGGTTCTAATGGCTCTTGGGGAGCACGCTTTGGCTCTCCGGGCAATGACTCCGTTGCAGTATGGGCAGATTATAAAAGAACCTATCCCGAACTTTTCCCAACAGGATTAGTGGCTTACAGAGCTTATCCCAATAATGTTAAAGATCAATTTAAAACCGGGGTAGTTACCGAAAATTCTATAGGATTTACCGGCGGTGATGAAAAAACCAGTTTTGCTTTAACTGCTTCACAGCTTTCTCACTCAGGGTATGTACCTAATAACCGCTTTACCAGAACTAATATTGGTCTTGGTGGTTTTAGCAGGCTAACCAATGGCTTAGGAGTAAGGGCTAACTTTAGTTATAGCCGCTCTAACCAAAATGGTGGATTATTTGGTGAAAATCAGGCTGGCGCTTCTTCTCAATTTGGCCGCTCTATGTTTCTTGGCCGTAGTTGGGATATGTCGTTGCCTTATGAAGATAAACTTGGAAACAGCATTTCTTTTGTGGGTACTCAGTTTGATAACCCTTTTTGGGCTGCCAAATACAATACTGTTAATACAATTTCTGAAAGGATAATTGCTAACACACATTTAGATTATCAAATAGCTAAATGGGTTAAAGTAGATGTAGGTGCCGGTACTGATATTAGCCAGTTAGGCCGTACTACCGTTCAGGAAGTTAGTTCCCGTGGCGGATTAGGTTCATTAGAATTAACCAATTATAAAAAACAAGAAACTCAGGCAAACCTGATGTTTACCCTTACCCCTAATACAGGCGATAACTTTACTACTAAAGTACTTGCAGGTACAGATTTTAACCAACGACTTGCTACAAGCATATTTACAAGTGGTGGCGAAACCGGTGGGGGTGGTTATATTGTGAGGGGATTACATACTATTGCGAACTTTTTACCTGCGGATGTTAGAACCTCAAATGGCTATTCTGAAAAAAGAATTATAGGATTTTTGGGAGAAGTGGACTTAGGATATAAAAACTTTGCATTTCTTACGCTTACAGGTCGCAATGATATATCCTCTACTTTGCCAATACAAAACAGGAGTTATTTTTACCCATCTGTATCCGGATCATTTGTTTTTACCGATGCATTTAAAATGGGTAAAGGATTTTTGGAATATGGCAAGTTAAGAGCAGGTTGGGCTAAAGTAGGTAACGATACTGATCCTTATAATGTGTACAATACATTTGGTTTAGGTTCTGGTTATTTAGGACAGCCTAATGGTGCTATTAGTTCTTCTTCAAAAAATCCTGATTTGCAACCGGAATTTTCAAGAGAAACGGAAGTAGGTACTGAATTAACCTTCTATAAAAGATATGTTTCATTAGATTTCACTTATTATAATAAATTTTCCTACAACTTACTTACACCTGTTACATTAGCTCCATCTACCGGTTATTCTAATTCATTTACAAATGCCGGTAGCATCAGAAACAAAGGAGTTGAAATTGAACTTACCTTACGCCCAATACAAAGCAAATCTTTTAATTGGGAAATTAAAGGAGCGTTCACTCAAAACAGAAATACAGTAGTTGCCTTAACAGAAGGTGTTCAAAGAATCAACCTTGGTGGTGGATTTACTGATAATACTACTGAATTGGAACCCGGTAAACCATTTGGTTTCTTATACGGTAGTAAAGTGTTCAGGGATAGCGCTACCGGTGCTTTGTTAATTAATCCTGCAAACGGTTCAATGATTGAAGATCCCAATCAAATGTATCAAATTGGAAATCCTAACCCAGATTATAAGTTAGGTATTACTAACACATTCAAGTACAAAGGATTTTTTGCCAGTGTGCTGTTTGATATGACTAAAGGTGGAGATATTTCAAGTGTTACAATTTCTTCAGAATTAGGTAGAGGTGTTACTAAAGATACTGAGGACAGAGAAACAGGTTTTGTAATTCCTGGAGTTTATGGTGATCCATTAACCGGTAAAGCTATTTTGGTGAATGGTAAAACTGTTCCAAATCAAACCCGTATTACTCCAAATGACCTGTGGTTCTCTCCTTCAAATGGTAATACTTTTGCTATTAACACTGCTACAGAGTGGAATGTGTATGATGCTACCGTTTACAGGTTAAGGGAAGTAACTTTAGGTTATGATTTACCAAAATCATTATTAGGTAAATCTCGTATATCAGGTATTACTTTTAGCATAAGTGCAAGAAACATATTCTATTATGCACCTGGTTTCCCTAAATATACTCATTTCGATCCGGAAGTTAGTAGCTTTGGTAACTCAAGTGTACAAGGATTAGAGTTTTCTGCAGCTCCTACTACAAGAAGAATTGGGGTTAACTTATCTCTTACTTTTTAATTCAAAAAAATCATTTAATCATGATAAATAAATTTAAATATATTATCCCGATTGCTCTCATGGGCATTTTAGGGAATTCATGTACTAAAAGCAAGTACGATATAAATGTGGATCCTAACAACCCTGCTTCACTACCGGTAAATATTTTACTTCCTACAGTAGAAGCCAATATTGGTAATGCTAATGAAAGTGGCATTCAAAGTACCTTAGAAGTATATATGCACAGGATAGTGGTGAGGGAAAGTGCCAATGATTACGGTTCCGGCCCCTCTGATATAGGAGGAATGTGGGATTCATATTATATAACACTTCTAACCAATGTAAATATCATTATTGATAAAGCGACAAAAGATGGTAATTACAAATATGCCGGTATTGCAAAAATAATCAAGGCATTTGCTTTTAGCCAGTTAGTAGATGTGTGGGGAGATATTCCTTATACAGAAGCTAACCAATTTATTGCAGGCATTAAAAATCCAAAGTTTGATAAAGGCTCTGATATTTACCCTAAATTATTAGCTTTGATAGATGAGGGTATTTCTAATCTAAATAACCCTGCCCCAAATGCACTTAATCCAGGGACAGATGATGTGATTTATAATGGCAGTGTATCAAAATGGATTAAATGTGCTAATACCATCAAGTTAGATATGTTGTTAAAAGAAAGAAGGGTGAAAAATGTGAGCGCTGATGTAGCTGCACTTATTGCCAGTGGTAATTTGATTAGCTCTACTACAGAAAGCTTTAACCTTCCACACAGCACAGTTAATAAAACTCCGGGTTATGGAGAATATTCTGCTTCACAAAAAACACAGTATATCAGCCCCTGGTTTTATGAAATAATGAAAGGGTACAATCAGAAGATTTTTAAAAACAATCCTGACCCACGTATTCCATATTACTTTTACAATCAGGTAAAAGCAGGGCAAACTAATACCAATGATAACAATGCTACCGAATATCGGGATGGATCATTCATTTCAATTTATTTTGGAACAAATGGTATTAACTCTGGGTTTTCTCAACAAAAAACTTTAACTACAGAAGGTATTTACCCCGTGGGTGGATTGTATGATGATGGAGCCGGAAAAACACTTTCAGCTTCAAGCGCTTCTGGTGCAGTACCATACAGAATTATTACTTATGCTGACAGGCTTTATATGGAAGCAGAACTAATAAGTACCGGAGTTATCCCAGGTGACGCCAGGGCTAAATTGCTTGCTGCAATTACTGAATCGTTTAAACAGGTAGATTATGTAGTTACTGCTAGCGGAAATGCTGCTCCTGCATTAGCTTCTACCTCTGCAGCTACTACTTATATTAGTAATGTAATGGCCGAGTATGATGCTGCTGTTACAGCCAATGATGCTAATAAGCAATTGCAAATAATTATTACTCAAAAGTGGATTCAGGCATTTTATGGTAATGCTGTAGATTCTTATTCTGATTACAGGAGAACAGGTTTCCCAGTATTATTTAACCCCAATGACCCAACCATGGCTCCGGGTGGTTTTGTACAACCTCCACTTCATGGCAATCCTTTGGTTGACCCACAATTGCCGGTTCCTGTTTCGCAAAGTGTGCCATACCCTCTGTCATTTTACTGGCCAGCAGAAGAATTGTCCTCTAACTCAAATGCTCCGGCTCAAAAGGTACCTTCATCTTATAAAGTATTTTGGCAACCATAAATTTTATAAACTTTAAATATTAATAAATGAAAAATATAGTATCATACGGAATCATCTCTCTACTATTGGTATTGGGTGCTTGCCGAAAAAGTGATAATCCTAAAATACCTACCCTTATCAGGGTACCGGTACCTAATTTAATTGCAGGTACTACCGGTGATCAGGCTATTTCAGTTTCAACTCCTACATCTGCTGCGGCATTTAATGCAAATTTTACAATTACATTAAAATTTCCGAACGATGTACCACCAACTAAAATGGATGTAGTAGTTAGAAAAAATGGAAATAATGCCAATGTTAAATTGTTTAAAGCCGGAATTACTTCATGGCCAGCTACTATTAATGTAAAAGGAAGTGATATTATTAGCGCTTTTGGCGCTCCCATAGCTTTGGGAGATAATTATGATTTTGGTGTAGATATTTATACTAAAGATGGTGGAAAATTTGAAGCCTTTCCATTAGTGGGTATCCCTTATGGCTCTGGTGTAGGCGGTGAATATGGCGGTGTGGTTACCAGTATCCGTTATTCAGCTATTTGTGCATTCAACTCTGCTGATTTTGTAGGCAGCTACAAAGTATTAAGAGATGATTGGGCAGACTATGGTGTAGGAGACCCAATTGCTGTAACGGTAATTGATGCTACACATCTTTCTTTTTTCTACGGAGCTCCTCAGGGATTGCCCATCATTATTACAGTGAACCCTGCAAACAATACTACTTCTGTAGCAAAACAGGTGTATGGCCCAATAGGCTACCCTCCAGGATGGCCTTATGGCCCCATTTCGGTTAATAGCGCTACACCTCCGGGACCTGATGATTATGTAGCTCCCTGCGATCATATTGTAAGTATTTCTTTAATACATACTGTAGCAGCAGGAAGTTTCGGAGCCAATGTTATCCAATTTCAAAGACAATAATATTTCATAGTTATTTTAAAAAAGTTGCCTTAAAAAAGGCAACTTTTTTTTAGAAAAAGTTTTTAAATACTACCTTCCGAAAAAAAATAAAAGTGGATATTCCAAAAGACCAAGCCAACCAAATTAATATCGAAATATCAGAAGAGATGTCTGAAGGCACTTATGCAAATCTGGCCATCATTACCCATAGCCATGCTGAATTTGTAATAGACTTTGTAAATGTAATGCCTGGTACACCTAAAAGTAAAGTGAAAAGCCGGATTATTATGACCCCTTTTCATGCCAAACGCTTGATGAAAGCAATGATTGAAAATGTGCAAAAATTTGAAAATGCAAATGGTGTCATTCAGGATATTGAGTCAGTAGAATTGCCTTTTAATTTTGGGGGCCCTGCTGCACAGGCATAATTTTTTATAAAATACCTTCATCTGCAAAGCTAAAATAGCCCTCTTCGCTTACAATAATATGGTCCAGTACCTTTATATCGAGGTAAGCTGCAGCTTGTTTTATTTTATAGGTAATTTCTTCATCGGCTTTGCTTGGTTTTAAGCTACCGGAGGGATGATTGTGCGTTAAAATAATTGAAGTAGCTTCTTCTTCAATTGCTTTTTTTAAAATAATACGAGGGTCGGCAATTGTACCCGTTAATCCACCACTGCTAAGCACCTGAAAACTTTTTATTTTATTAGCTCTGTTTAAGTACAGCACTGCAAATACTTCGTGGCGGTAATCTTTCAAATTTAACTTAAGGTATTCTGCAATTTCGTTACTGTTTCTTACTACCTTTCTCTCCAATATATCTTCAGTTTGTCTTCTGCGGCCAAGCTCTAAGGCAGCCGCAATGGTTATGGCTTTTGCAATGCCAATGCCTTTAATCTTTTGAAGGTCTTTAATAGACATTTTGCCTAATTCGCTCAGGTTATCATGGCTAAGCTTTAAAATTTCTTTTGCAATACTTACTGCAGATTTTTCTTTATTGCCATTATTAATAATGATTCCAAGCAACTCAGAATTACTTAATGCTGCGGCGCCCTTGCTGGCCATCTTTTCTCTGGGTCGATCATCGGTAGCCCAGTTTTTTATAGAGTTGGTAGAAGTAGTTTTTTCTGTCATTAACGGTAAAGATAGGGTATCAAGTTACATTTTTTTATATGTTATCCCTGCATTTCCCGATTGTTTTTTTAAAACAGTAAGCAATATTTTGTAACTTTTATACAGGGCAATAATATATTTCTAAACAGTATTTCAACATTTTTTTTATTGAAACATTTTACATGTAAACTAAACTGTAATTTCGCACTTCTATCAACCAACTTATCTTCACATGGAGTCTAATGCAAAAATATTTTCAGGCACCGGATCAAAGTACCTGGCAGAAAAAATAGCTAAAAAATTTGGTGAACCGCTTGGCAGGGTCAATATTCAAAGATTTAGTGATGGAGAAATAGGGGTAGAATTTCAAGAAAGTATCAGGGGCCGCTTTGTTTTTTTGGTGCAAAGTACTTTTTCGCCAACAGATAACCTAATGGAATTGTTGTTAATGATTGATGCTGCAAAAAGAGCATCTGCTTATAAAGTAATAGCTGTTATCCCTTACTATGGGTTTGCCCGGCAGGATAGAAAAGACCGGCCAAGAGTAGCGATAGGATCAAAACTGGTAGCCAATATGTTGGTAGCAGCCGGAGCCGACAGGGTAGTTACTATGGATCTTCATGCACCTCAAATACAAGGCTATTTCGATATCCCGGTAGATCACCTGGATTCTTCAGCCATTTTTATACCTTATATTGAAAATTTGCAGTTGGCAAACCTCACATTTGCAGCCCCGGATGTTGGAAGTGCTAACAGGATAAGAGAAATTGCCAGTTTTTTTGAATGTGATATGGTAATTTGCGATAAGCATAGAAAAAGAGCAAATGAAATAGCCAGCATGGTGGTAATTGGAGATGTTACTGACAGGGATATTGTATTAATTGATGATATATGTGATACCGGAGGCACTCTTGCCAAAAGTGCCGGCCTTATGAAGGAAAAAGGCGCAAGAAGTGTAAGGGCGCTTTGTACGCACCCGGTATTGAGTGGTAAAGCTTATGAAAATATCCAAAATAGCGTATTAGAAGAGCTTGTAGTATGTGATACTATACCAATTAAACCTCTCTGCGATAAAATTAAAGTATTAAGTGTAGATGAATTATTTGCAGTAGCATTGCGTAATGCTTACGAAAATAAGAGTATTAACAGCTTGTTTATCAGGGGGAGAGCAGGCATAAAAAAATAATTATTTATCCCTTTTTTTAATTTTATGATTTTTGGGAATTAGAGAAGTAATTTGAGTTTTATAACTTACCTTTGCGCCTCATAAAAAAATCATACAAATGAAATCAATTACAATCGAAGGACAACTGAGGACCGAAAGCGGAAAAAAAGCCACCCGCCAACTTCGCTCTCAGCAACTTGTGCCAGGTGTAATTTACGGTGGCAAGGCTGAAGTAAATTTCTCTGCACCAGCAGCATCTTTTAAATCTATTGTTTACACTTCTGAGTTTATGCTTGCCGAAATAAAAGTTGCGGGCAATACTTATCGCTGTATTTTGAAAGATTTACAATTTAACAAAGTATCTGATGTACTTACCCATGTGGATTTTCTTGAATTAGTAGAAGATAAAAAGGTAATTGCAACGCTTCCTTTAAAATATGTAGGTACTCCTGCAGGTGTAAAAGCCGGCGGTAAATTAGTTACCAAAATGAAAAATATTAAGGTAAAAACTTTACCAAAGTATTTAAAAGAATCCATTGAGGTAGATATTAATAGTTTAGAGCTTAACCAAAATATCAGGGTTCAGGATATTAAGGCAGACAATATGGAAGTATTAAATTCTCCAAGAATTCCAATAGCTTCTGTAACCATGACACGCCAGTTGAAACAGGAAGAAGCTGCCGCACCTAAAGCCGCTGCTCCAGCTGCTGCCGCACCCGCCGCCGCTGCATCTGCTGCAAAAAAATAACAATTCTCAATCTAAGATAAAAATGCCCTTTAAAAAGGGCATTTCTTTTTTTATTAAATTACCTTTGCCCCCTTAAATAATACTACATCATGGGAATGGATAGAAATACGATTATTGGATTTATTTTAATAGGCGCCCTTCTAATTGGAATGTTTGCGATTAACAGTAAGAGCAGGCTTAAGTATGAAGGAGAGCAAAAACGTATTGCAGATTCTATTGAAGCAGCAAAGCCAAAAATTGACCCTAAAATTGCTCATTTAGATTCTTTAAAAACTGACTCTTTAAAAAGCACAGAAAGTCAAAGCAGCTTTCAGGCTGAGGGTGCTAAGGCACAAAATATAACTATTGAAAATGAAGTAATGAAAATTACTTTTAGCTCAAAAGGCGCCCAGCCCGAAGAAGTAATTTTAAAGAATTATAAAAAATACGACAGCACAAATGTAGTATTGCAGCATGGCGATTTTAATAAAATATCATATCCTTTTCAGGATAAAGCCAACCATACTGAAAACTCGTCCGACCTAATATTTACTGCCCAGCCAGTAATAGTAAATGCAGATAAAAGCCAAACACTTGTATTTACTGCCGGCGATTCTTCCGGTAGGCAAATTACACATCAATATATCATTCCGGCAAATGACTACATGATAAACTTTAATATCATCATCAAAGATGCCAATAATCTTTTTTCGCAAAATGCCTTAAACCTGGTATGGCAAACTGAAGCCGACCAAATAGAGAAAGATTATAAATATGAAGAAACTCAAACTCATATCAGTTTTGTAAAAGATAACAAATTTGATTTTGAATATGCAGGGAAAGGAGATACGAAAACTTTTAACCAGCCATTAGACTGGATTGGAGTAAAGCAACAATTTTTTATTGCAGCTCTTTCGGCAAAGGATAAAATGACCAACGTTACAACTGAATGGAAAGTGCCATCTGATACCAATACCTATCTGGTAAGAAGTACAACCAACGCCCGGCTAAACCTACAGCCCGGCAGAGATGCAAGTGTAGCATTGCAACTATATTACGGCCCCAGCGATTATAATATTTTAAAAAAATATGATAATAAAATGGAAAATATGGTGCCTTATGGCAGTGGTATTTTTGCATTTGTAAAATATATTAATAGGTATTTTTTATTACCTGTATTTGAGTTTTTGCAAAAGAATGTGGCTAGTATGGGTATGGTTATTTTATTGCTTACTCTTTTAATTCGTTTAATTACTTCTCCTATTTTATATAAAAGTTATTTGAGTGGCGCCAAAATGAAATTGCTGAAACCTGAAGTAGATGCATTGAAGCTAAAGTTTACAGATCCAAAAACAAAGCAAATGGATCAGCAGGCATTCAGTATGGAACAAATGAAACTATGGAAAAGTGCAGGAGTAAGCCCCTTGGGAGGTTGCTTGCCTGCATTATTGCAAATTCCTATTTTCATGTCACTGTATTACTTCTTTCAATCTAATATTGATTTGCGTGGCAAAAGTTTTTTATGGGCGAAAGACCTTGCTTCTTATGATAGCATTTATAAATTGCCTTTTAATATTCCTTTTTATGGCGACCATGTAAGTTTGTTTACATTAACAGCAGTTGTTACCAGCTTATTAATTTCTATATATAGTATGAACTCTATGCAGGACAATAGCAATCCTCTCATGAAGTATATGCCATATATTTTCCCGGTATTATTGTTGGGTGTATTTAACAGGCTTCCCTCAGCACTTACCTGGTATTACACCATCTCTAACACTATTACCCTAATACTTCAAATAGTTATTCAGAAGTATATTATTAACCACGAAAAAATATTAGCAGAAATAAGTGAGAAGCGAAAGCAGCCTGTAAAAAAATCGAAATTGGCGGAGCGTATGGAAGCCATGCAGGAAGCCCAGCGAAAAATGCAGGAATTGAAAAATAAAGGAAATAAAAAATAAGTTAAAATTGTACAAACTGCACTGTAAAAGGTGCAGTTTTTGATTATTTGCAGTCTAAGAGTTAAATGATATGAATTGTATTATCTTTAATTGCTTTAAAAAATGAAAATGAACTTAATACATAAATCAATTGCTGCAGTTGCCTTTCTAATAATAGGGCAAGAGGTAGTAGCACAAAAAAATATTTCGGAAGGGCTAATAAAATATAGTATTTCTATTGAGTCTTCTAAAACTGATGCACCTCTGGCCAATAAGTTGAATGGGGCTACCTTTAATGTGTACCTTACTCCTACAGAAAGCCGCACAGAAATGATTAGTACTTTAGGTACAGAAACCAATGTGTACAATAATAATTCGGGCAAAGGATTTATCCTAAAAGAATATAGTGGTCAAAAGTTAATGATTACACTTAATAAAGAAAATTGGTTGCAAAAAAATGAATGGAATAATAATTTAAAATTTACAATTTCAAACGAAGTGAAATCAATAGCCGGTTATGAATGTAAAAAAGCTACCGGTATTACAAGCGAAGGTAAAATGATAACAGTGTATTATGCTCCGGGTATTACCGTTGCTAATAAAGAGTATAATAATTCATTTGATAATCTTCCCGGATTGCCGGTACAGTTTGAATTAAAATCAGGCAACCTCGTTTTTAAATATCAACTTACGGATATCAACAATGATCCGGTAGCAGCATCAAAGTTTGATACACCAAAAACCGGGTTTAGAATAATGACTTACGAAGAAAACCAGCAATTGAAAAAAGGGAACTAAAAAATAAAGCCTCAAAAAATGAGGCTTTTTTAATTATGTCTGATGATGAGTTTCATCCCGGTGTAACCTTGTTGTACTTCAGGCACCAATATTTTCTGTTTAAATGGAACTATATAAACTGTATTGCCTTTTTGATAAGTAGAAAAACTATTATTAATAATAAAAGATTGTTGTGTTTCTAAATTATTATTTAATAAAGAGCCTTTATACGTTAAGCCGGATTTTAAATTGAAAGAAAGATTATTTGAAAAACTACCGGTGGTTTTAATATTAAGAGAAATTTTGTACTTACTTTTTTTACCAATACCCCTATCAGCAAAACCAGCAAGTACCAGCCCGGTAAAAATACCTGAAAGCAGTAATATCTTGGTTAATTTACTCATAGTAGGTGTTATTAATTTATATGCAAATATATTAACTTATTTTAACAAAATTATTACCGTTTATAAAGAATTTTATAATTTATTTCTCAACGTATGTTTATAATTTTTAGTATTTATAAATTGAGTTTTTTTGTAAATAAGTATTAAATTACACTAACCTACCTATACATCATGAGTAAAAACCCCTTTCGCCAGGATAGAGAAGAATTAAAAGCTCTGTTACAGCAATATCAGAATTTGAAAACGGGAAAGCCAAATTCATTTATAGAAGAAGATGGTTTTGAGCGTGTTATAGATTATTTTGATGAAAAAGAGCAAACTTCTCTGGCTTTAGAAGCTGCCGAGTATGGAATTCAACAATACCCTTATTCATCTTCTTTATTGCTTCAAAAAGCAAACCTGCTGGTTTTTTTAAGAAAATACAATGAGGCGCTTTTTACCCTTGAGCAGGTAGAATTGCTGGATATGTATGATACTGCATTGTATATTTTAAAAACAGATGTTTATTTAGCACTTGACTTACAGGAAAAAGCAGCAGAAGTATTAGAAGATGCTCTCGAAATTTTTGGAGGAGAAGAAAAAATAGACCTGCTGTTTGAACTGGCAGATGTATATGACGATTATGAAAATTTTGAAAAAGTATTTGATTGCCTGGCATCTATTTTAAGAATGGATGCTAATAATGAAGAAGCTCTATATAAAATTTGTTTTTGGACGGATTTTACCGGCCGAAATGAAGAAAGCATAAAACTGCATCAATGGATTATTGATGAATATCCTTACAATGAATTAGCATGGTTTAACCTTGGGGCTGCGTATCAGGGTATTAAGTTGCATGAAAAAGCAATAGAATCCTATTTATATGCAGTAGCAATTAATGAAAAGTTTGATTTTGCTTATCGCAATTTAGGAGATGCCTATTTGAGGCTTAGGCGGTATAAAGAAGCTATTGAGGCTTTAGAAAAAGTGTTGGAACTATCCCGGCCTGAAGAAGTAATTTATGAGGCCATTGGTCACTGTTATGATAAACTCAATAAATTTCCTCAGGCAAGGTTTCATTATAAAAAAGCGAGCCATTTAAATGCAGAAGATAGCCAGATGTATTATAAAATAGCCTGTACTTATATGAATGAAGGAGCCTGGCAAAGTGCCATTAAAAACTTACTTACGGCTACCCGAATACATAAAATGCAACCAGAGTACAATCTTGCTTTAGGCCAATGCTATATGCAAATAAACAATATAGAAGAAGCCATTACTTATTTTGGTAATGTAGTAAGGGTGAGGCCAAAAAATATAAATGGCTGGGTAGAGTTATTGAAATGTTTATTTAATGCAGATATGTATGTAGATGGTGTAGAATATGCAGATTTTGCTTTTGAGCAAACAGATGGCAAGCCAATTTTCTTATTTTACAAAAGTATGTTTCTATTTGCCCAAGGCAGGTTTAAAGAGGCTATGCTGTATTTAGAAAATGGAATGGAATCAAATCCAAAGCTTCTAAAAAAAATAATTGAATTAAATCCTTCTATTCTGCAATTTCAGCAGGTGGTAGAAATTATTGCCAGGTATAAAAAGAAAAAATCTCTGTAAAATCATTCTGATTGAATAAAGCAATGGTTTATTCAAAAAATTACAAAATTCATGGCTTATCTTTGCGCCCAAAATGGTAGAAATATGAATTTTGATTTAACCCAAATACCTGAGCGCACAAGCCAGCCCCGTACCAGTGGACTAACGATGGTAATGGATAAAGGGCTAAGTATAAGAGAAGCCGAAAATTTAATGGATATTGCCGGGCCCTATGTTGATATTGTAAAGCTTGGCTTTGGTACTGCTTTTGTAACGCCAAAGTTGCGTGAAAAATTAGAAATGTATAAGTCATATAATATGCCTGTATATTTTGGAGGTACATTATTTGAAGCATTTTTAATAAGAAACCAATTTGATGATTATATCAAAATTTGTAAGGATTATGGAGTAAGTTATATGGAAGTAAGTGATGGCTCTATTACCATCCCTCATGCAGAAAAGTGTGGGTATATTGAAAAATTGGCAAAGCATGGAGTAGTACTAAGTGAAGTAGGAAGTAAAGATGCAGCTCACATTATTCCACCTTACAAATGGATAGAATTAATGAAAGCAGAGTTGTCGGCAGGTTCTACCTACGTAATAGCAGAAGCAAGGGAAGCCGGTAATGTAGGTATATACAGGGGTACAGGCGAAGTAAGAGAAGGATTAGTACAGGAAATACTTACCCAAATACCAGAAGAAAAGATACTTTGGGAAGCACCTCAAAAGGCTCAGCAATTGTATTTTTTGGAATTAATTGGCTGTAATGTAAACCTTGGGAATATTGCACCCAATGAAGTATTGGCATTAGAGGCAATGCGTATTGGATTGCGTGGCGATACATTTGAATTATACTTAGAAAAATAAGCAAATGAATCTTTATGGTTTAATTGGCTTTCCACTTGGTCATTCTTTTTCAAAAAAATATTTTACCCAAAAATTTGAAAAAGAAGGCATTGATAATTGTGTTTTTGATTTGTTTCCAATTCCACAAATTGAAGATTTTCCTGCACTTTTACAGCAATATCCTTTATTAAAAGGCATAGCAGTTACCATTCCCTATAAGCAAACAGTAATGCCCTTTTTACAATCATTTAGTAGGGAGGCAATAGAAATAGGTGCAGTAAACTGTATCAAAATTTTGCCCGAGCAACTTATTGGATATAATACTGATGTTATAGGATTTGAGCAGTCATTTAAAATGCTTTTACAAGCTCATCATCTAAAAGCGTTGGTGCTAGGCACAGGCGGCTCTTCTAAAGCTGTACAATTTGCACTTAAACAGTTAAACATTCCATTTTTACTGGTATCCCGCAGGCAAGATGCAGAAAATATTATTACTTATGCTGACATCAATAAAAAGTTATTAGAAGAATTTACAATTATTATTAATTGCACACCTTTGGGCATGACACCCAATGTAGATACCATGCCTGCCATACCTTTTCAATTTATAAACGCATCACATTACTTGTACGATTTAGTGTACACACCTGAAGAAACCATGTTTTTAAAAATGGGTAGGCAAAATGGGGCAATCGTAAAAAACGGGTATGACATGCTGATCTTACAAGCCGAAGAAAATTGGAAAATCTGGAATAGTTAGTTGAATTAAATGGATAATTTCTCCTGGAATTTTTCTGGCATTGGCGTTATTTTTTTATTACTGTAATCAAAAAATACCATGCCTGTTTTTGCAAGTGCAATCAAAATATTTTTTTGATTGCATACGGTGTAATAAAGACTAAAACTGATAGACGTAATATCGCCAACTGCAATTTTTATTTCTAATATATCTCCAAAAAAACATTCTTTTTTATATTCTACCATCAGGTCAGCCATTATGAGGCTACGCCCCTCAATATTAAGCTCAGTATAATTATTTTGAGCAAGCCATTGTACCCTTGCTTCATGCAGAATGCTTACCAGACTGTCGTTTCCTAAATGATTTCCATAATTGATATCTGTAATTCGCACCGGAATGCTTATTACAGCCAGATAATTTTCAGGCATGGTCAATTTAACTCTGGGCATGATATTTATTTAAAAAGTCAATAAATTTTTGTGAAGCTTTTTTGCGGTGGCTGTAAATATTTTTTTCGTCCATCTCCATTTGTGCAAAGGTTTTTGTACTTCCATTTGGAATAAAAATAGCATCATATCCAAATCCATTAGTACCCAACTGCTCTGTAATAATTTGCCCTTCACAAATTCCTTCAAATTGGTATTCTTTGTTATCTATAATTAATGAAACGACTGTTCTAAACTGTGCACTTCTGTTAGAAATTCCTTTTAAGTTGTGTAATAGTTTCTCAATATTTTTTTTGTTATCAGCATCATCACCTGCATACCTTGCGCTTCTTACTCCCGGCTCTCCATTTAAAGCCTGTACCTCAAGGCCGGTATCTTCGCTAAAGCAATTTTTGCCGGTAAGAGAATGTATTACTGTAGATTTTTCTTTAGCATTTTCTTCTAAAGTATTATATGGCTCAGGTATCTCAATATTAATACCGGCTTCTTTAAGGGTGATTATTTCAAAATTATTTTTTAAGACAGCTCTTATTTCGTTTACTTTATTTTGATTGTTGGTTGCAAATATTAACAGGTCTTTCATTTTTTACTATATTTCAAATAATGTTTTTAAAGTTTTCCAAAGTTCTTTTTTTGCCATTACATCCTTAGAGAGTATGGATAATGAGGGAGCTGATACATACACCTGGTTATTGTATTTCTGAATTTGGTAATTTGGAAATTGTAATGGAATATCAAGAGTTGCAGTATCTGTACCAAACATAATGATTTTATCAGGAGAAAGGTTTTCATTAAGCTCTTTTATTTTGACCCCTTTATTTTGAAAGTAATTTAATAAAGCTACATCTGCCATGGTTAGTTTACAAGCCGCTAATACGCCAATTAAAAAATTTAAATCGCCCTCTGGTAAAAATGCTGCCTGTTCTTCATTTACAATTATTAAAATTCTTTTTAGGTTATTGCCCAGAATGGGCCAATGGAATTTTGCAGCCGGCATCTCTTTTATTGCTTCATCATTTAACTCTATCAATGATTTTTTATATAAACCGGTAATTAATTCTGTTGATAATTGAATATTGTCTAAACTCATAATTAGTAAGTTTACTGCCCGAAATTTTTTGTTTCTTTGTAGTAAAATTAATGAATATGACAGCAGTAGAAGATTTTAAAATTACAAAAGCATCTAATAGCAAATTAAAAGATATAAGCCTGGAAAATATTCCCTTTGGAAAATATTTTACCGATCACATGCTTGAAGTTGATTATGAAAATGGCGAATGGAAAACACCTGAAATTAAGCCATACCAGCCAATTTTGATGGATCCTTCGCTTGCAGCCCTTCATTATGGCCAGGCAATATTTGAAGGAATAAAAGCCTATAAAAACGATAAAGGCGAAGCTTTTATTTTTAGGCCACAGGATAATTTTAAGCGATTTAATATTTCTGCAGAAAGGATGCAAATGCCTCCTGTACCTGAAGAAATATTTATGGATGGCATGAAATTGTTGATAGAGATTGACAATAATTGGATCCCTTCTCAGCCTAATCATTCATTATACATTAGGCCTTTTATGTTTAGTTCAGAAGAATCTGTAGGAGTAAAGCCAAGTGAAAAGTACAAATTTTTAATAATATTAAGCCCCACCGGGCCATATTATAGCGCTCCTATGAGGATTTATGTAGAAGAGTACTTTGTACGTGCTGCAGCCGGTGGAGTAGGGTTTGCCAAAACGGCCGGCAACTACGGAGCTGCCATGTATGCTACTGCAGAGGCAAAAAAGAAAGGATACGACCAGGTATTGTGGACAGATGCTTTGGAACATAAATATGTGCAGGAATGTGGTACCATGAATGTGTTTTTTATTATTGGAAACACTGCCATTACTCCCGATCTTGAATCGGGTACTATCTTATCCGGAATAACTCGTGATAGCGTAATAGTAATTTTAAGAGAGATGGGTTACCGGGTAGAGGAAAGGCCCATAACTATTGACGAAATAATAGAAGCACATAAGGCCGGAAATTTGCATGATGTATTTGGTACCGGCACTGCTGCTACTATTTCTCTCATTAAAGAACTGAGGTACAAAGATTATGTAATGGAATATGATATTACTCAATGGAAAGCAGCTCCCGAAGTATTGGAAAGACTCAATGCTATCCGCTATGGAAAAGTAGAAGATACCCATGGCTGGATGGTAAAAATTTAGTTTTGCACCTCAATTTTATTTTAAAACCCTTCATTCGAAGGGTTTTTTTCAATAAATGTGTATAAATCTATAACAAATTTGATATTTATTTTCTGTTTTTAATTCATTATACTTACCTTTGCCGTCCGAAAAAAAAGGTCAATTAAATGCCAACAATTCAACAATTAGTAAGAAAAGGTAGAGAAATCATTAAAGCGAAGAGCAAATCGAGGGCGCTTGACGCCTGTCCTCAACGCCGTGGCGTATGTACCAGGGTATATACTACTACCCCCAAAAAACCAAACTCAGCTTTGCGTAAGGTAGCCAAAGTTCGCTTAACAAATAAAGTAGAGGTTATTGCCTACATACCAGGTGAAGGACATAATCTACAGGAACACAGTATCGTATTGATTCGTGGCGGCAGGGTAAAAGACTTGCCAGGTGTACGTTACCATATTGTACGTGGTAGCTTAGATACTGCCGGAGTAAAAGACCGTAAACAAAGCCGTAGCAAATACGGAACTAAAAAAGCAAAAAAATAATTAAACTAAACAGTATTTAGTAGTAGTTACTAAAACAAAAAAATAAAGAACAATGCGTAAAGCACAAGCCAAAAAACTCCCTTTAGCACCTGATCCTAAGTTTAATGATAAACTGGTAACAAGGTTTGTAAACAACCTGATGTGGGAAGGTAAAAAAAGCGGAGCTTACAATATTTTTTATGATGCCCTGGATAAAGTAGCAAAAGTAACAGGTGAAGATGGATATGAAGTTTGGAAAAAAGCTTTAGCTAATATTACCCCGGGTGTAGAAGTTCGCAGCCGTAGAATTGGTGGCGCCACTTTTCAAATTCCGGCAGAGGTTCGTCCGGACAGGAAAATTTCTTTGAGTATTAAATGGATGGTTCGCTATAGCCGTGAAAGAAACGGGCGAAGCATGGCTGATAAATTAGCCAATGAAATAGTAGCAGCAAGTAAAGGAGAAGGTGCTTCGTTTAAAAAGAAAGAAGATACACACCGTATGGCAGAAGCTAACAAAGCATTTGCACACTTTAAAGTTTAATTTTTTATATAATTGAAATAAGAGCCGCTTTTTTAGGAGCGGCTTTTTTTATTAGATTGGGATTTGTTTTTTTATCGTATGGTTATAGTTAGTTTGATTATTTGTGAAAATATTCAGTACGATAGAGCAAAGTGATGATTGAATTATTCAACTTTGTTTTTCTAATTATTTTTTATGGCTGTATTTAAAAAAATATTATTTAAGGCACTTGGATTAAAAAACTATTTAAAGGTACTACACAAGGGTTTTCACCTTTCGTATAGCCTTCATTTATTGTCAAAAGACAATATTTATAAGTATCATTATTTTGATAAAAAATTTATAAAGGAAGGCGATGTGGTGCTTGATATTGGCGCTAATCTTGGATATTATACCCTATTATTTTCAAAATGGGTAGGGCCAAATGGAATGGTATATGCTGTGGAGCCTGTAAAAGAATTTGCAGAAACTATACAATGGGCGGCAAAAAAATGCCATAATATCAAATTATACAACTATGCGCTTGGGGAGAAAGAACAAGAAGTAATATTAGCCACTCCCAATAACTTTGGTTATTTAAGAACCGGCCTGGCTCATGTGATTGATAACAATGAAGAAGCAAAGAACCTTGAATTTACATTTAAAGCACAAATGAAAAAGGGGAGTGATTTATTTGCAAATATTGAAAGGCTTGATTTTATAAAATGTGACATTGAAGGCTATGAAGAAATTGTATTGCCTGAAATGCATGACATATTGATAAAATTTAAGCCCCCTATACAATTAGAAACCTGGGGAGAACATCAACCAAAAATTGAGACCTTCTTATTAAATAATGGTTATGAAAAATATTGTCTCGACAATGCTGAATTAAAACCATTGCAGGAAATTAAAAACCCTCTTCCCGGCGATTATATTTTTATTCACAGAGAAAATACTGAAATTTTGAAAAGGCTTCGAATGTAATATTATCAGCCTAAATTTTCCCTGAAATTTATCTAAAATAAAAAAACGGTTTTCAAAATAGTATTTTTGAAAACCGTTTCCGTTTTAACTGAAGTTGAATTTATTTATTTTTTTAACCACTGCAACTAATACAGCCGTCTTCCATGCTACAAGTGCCACCATTTAATTGAGTTGTTTCTTCAGTATTGTTTTCAACAATAGTAAGATGATGAGTGTCTATTAAAGGTTCAGTAGTTTTTCCGCCTTGTTTTTCTACAGTAAACTGAATGGCCTGCGAAGCAGCTTTGCTACGCAAATAATACATGCCAGTTTTTAAGCCTTTGCGCCATCCATAAAAATGCATGGAGGTTAATTTGCTACTGGTAGGAGCATCCATAAATAAATTAAGAGATTGCGACTGGCAAATGTATGCCCCCCTGTCTGCCGCCATATCTATTAATGCTCTTTGTTTAATTTCCCATACGGTTTTGTAAATTTCTTTAATATTATCAGGGATGTTGCTAATATTTTGAATGGAGCCATTGTGCGACATGATGTAGTTTTTCATTTCATCATTCCACAAGTTCAAATCTACAAGATCTTTTAGTAAATGTTTATTCACTACTACAAACTCGCCACTTAATACCCTGCGTACATAAATGTTGGAGGTATAAGGTTCAAAGCATTCATTGTTGCCCAATATTTGCGAAGTAGAAGCCGTCGGCATAGGAGCAACCAATAAAGAATTGCGTACGCCATGTTTTAATACTTCTGCTTTTAATGTGTACCAATCCCATCGCATTGTTGGCTCGGTATTCCACATATCATATTGAAATATTGCTTTTGAAACCGGAGAGCCAGCATAAGTTTCGTATGGTCCATCTATTTTCGCAAGGTCTTTACTGGCCGTCATTGCAGCAAAGTAAATGGTTTCAAAAATTTCTTTATTAAGTTGTTTAGCCTCATCGCTTTCAAAAGGAAGGCGAAGCAAAATAAAAGTATCTGCCAGGCCCTGCACACCCAGGCCAATAGGGCGATGGCGCAGGTTTGAATTTTTTGCTTCCTCTACAGGGTAATAATTATTATCAATTATTTTGTTAAGATTAATAGCTGCCTGGTAGGTTACTTCGTATAATTTATCGTGGTTGAATTTGCCATCCATTACAAACCGGGGCAATGCCAGCGAAGCTAAATTACAAACTGCAATTTCATCAGGCGAAGTATATTCTATTATTTCTGTGCAAAGATTTGAGCTTTTTATAGTACCCAAATTTTGCTGATTGCTTTTGCTGTTTGCTGCATCTTTGTATAATAAATAGGGTGTACCGGTTTCTATTTGTGCATCTAAAATAGCAAACCACAATTCCTGAGCTTTTACTACTTTCCGGGCTCTTCCTTCGGTTTCATATTTTTGATAAAGTTTTTCAAATACTTCACCATAACAGTCTTGTAAGCCCGGAGCTTCATTTGGGCAAAATAGGCTCCACTCTTCATTTGCTTCTACTCTTTTCATAAACAAATCGCATATCCAAAGAGCATAGAAAAGGTCTCTTGCACGCATTTCTTCCTTGCCATGATTTTTACGGAGGTCAAGAAAATCAAAAATATCAGCATGCCAGGGTTCTAAATAAATAGCGAAAGCGCCTTTACGTTTGCCGCCTCCCTGGTCAACATATCGGGCAGTATCATTAAATACTTTTAGCATCGGTATGATACCATTGCTGGTGCCATTGGTGCCTCCGATATAACTACCTGTGGCCCTGATATTATGTATAGCTAAGCCAATGCCGCCGGCACTTTGCGAAATTTTTGCAGTTTGTTTTAGAGTATCATAGATTCCATCAATACTGTCATCTTTCATGGTTAATAAAAAGCAGGAGCTCATCTGTGGCTTTGGGGTACCTGCATTAAACAAAGTAGGGGTAGCATGAGTAAACCAACGCTCACTCATTAAATGATAGGTTTTAATAGCTGCATCAATGTCATTTTTATGAATACCAATGGCTACCCTCATAAACATGTGTTGTGGTCGCTCTACAATTTTACCATTTAGTTTTAGCAGGTACGATTTTTCAAGTGTTTTAAAGCCGAAGTAATCAAATCCATAATCACGATCGTAGATGATGGTAGAATCTAATAAGGGAGCATTTTTTTCAATGATATCTGCTACGTCATCTGCAAGCAGAGGCATATATTTGCCGGTTTTGCTATCGGTATAGGCATACAACTGCTTCATAGTTTGCGAAAAACTTTTAGTAGTATTTTTATGCAAATTGCTTACTGCTATGCGGCTTGCAAGCAATGCATAATCAGGATGCTTTACAGTAAGTGATGCTGCAGTTTCTGCGGCAAGGTTGTCTAACTCTGTTGTAGTTACACCATCATACAAGCCTTCAATTACTTTTTTGGCAACATCTACTGCATTTACAAATCGTCTGTCTAAGCTGTAGCAAAGCTTCTCTATTCTTGCTGTAATTTTGTCAAACTTTACACTCTCAAGTTTGCCATCTCTTTTAATAACCTGCATTTTATATATTTTAATGTGTTAGTAGTAATGTGTAAGAAATTGGGGAATTAAAAATCTTCGTCTATTGAAAAGGCTTGCTCTTTGGCACCACCAATCACTCCTGACTTTTGATAATCGCCAACTCTTTTTTCAAAGAAGTTGGTTTTTCCTTCAAGAGATATCATTTCCATAAAATCAAATGGATTGGTAGCATTAAACATTTTAGGATAGCCTAATTCTCCAAGCCACCTGTCTGCTACAAACTCAATGTATTGCTTCATTAAATCTGCATTCATCCCTATCAATTTTACAGGCAATGCTTCACTGATAAATTCTTTTTCTATTTCTACTGCATCGCCAATAATTGCAAATACTTCTTCTTTTGAAAGTTTACCTTTTAGCATGCTATAAAGCAGGCAGGCAAATTCGCAATGTAATCCTTCATCACGGCTGATGAGTTCATTACTGAAAGTAAGACCCGGCATTAAGCCTCTTTTCTTTAACCAAAATAAAGAGCAAAAACTTCCGCTAAAAAATATTCCTTCTACTGCTGCAAAAGCAACAAGGCGTTCTGCAAAACTTCCGTTCTCAATCCAACGCAAAGCCCACTCAGCTTTTTTCTTTACAGCCGGTACAGTTTCTATGGCATGAAACAAGCGGTCTTTTTCTACAGGGTCTTTAATGTAAGTGTCAATTAATAAGGCATAAGTTTCGCTATGGATGTTTTCCATCATTATCTGAAACCCATAAAAACAGCGGGCTTCCGGTAACTGCACTTCGCTCATAAAATTAACGGCGAGGTTTTCATTTACAATACCATCGCTTGCCGCAAAAAATGCGAGGATATGTGATATAAAATGGCGCTCTCCGTCATTCATTGCATTCCAATCTTTCATATCGCTGCTGAGGTCTATCTCTTCTGCAGTCCAAAAACTGGCTTCATGTTTTTTATACTGCTCCCAAATTTTTGGATATTTAATGGGGAGGATTACAAAGCGATCTTTATTTTCTTTTAATAAGATTTCATCTTCAATTTGCATTGCAATTTTTTTTTATTTTTTTCAAAAAACAGTAGGGAGATTTTATTGAAAAATCAGTTGACCTGTTTTTAGCGTTTTAAAATTTTAATAGTCGTTTGGGCTTTTTAACTCCCGGTTGTTTTTATTTGTTGCTCTTTATATGCAATAAAGCATTTAAAGACTTACAGAAAAAAATCCACTGTAACGGTGGAAAATATTTATAACTACAAGAACAGTACTGTTTGAAACAGTGGCCTGTTTTTACTTCATTTTTATTAAAAAAAATGAAACAGATATAAATGAGTAGCAACGTTACTAATGAATGTTAAATAATTGTAAAGTACTTATTCACTCATTGTTGATAAAAAGCAGGATTTGCGATGGATAAAGGCTTTAATGAAATTTCCACTTTGGATGAGTAAAAATGTGAATAAAAAATCAGGGAAAATTATATAGAAACAGCATTAGGTATAAATGGTTTGCTGAGGTACTTTTTAAACAGAATTGAAAGCCAATAAGCTTCAGTTTAAAGGAATTATTGTATGGTTTCATTTTAATTTAAGTAAGTAATTGGGGCAACCATCTTCGTGATGTTTACCTAAAAAAAGCTTGTTTTTAAGTAAAATATGCTTACCTTTGCGCCGCTAAAAGTTTCAGCAGTTTAGGATGGGGCTGATCAATTTAGCATAATATGAGAGCATAAACACATCATATCAAGACCCAGAGCCGGTGACAAAGCCGACTAAACTACGGGTAAGCTATGCTCAATAAAGTGATACAGTACAAGAGTGCGACGCCCATGAAGCTGAGAAAAGATAATTGGCCGGGTCCCAAAAAAATAAAAGGGAATAACACTAAAAAATAAAAAACTTAAAAATCAATTTAAAAAAATAAAACAATGGCAGATTTACGTTATCAACGAAATTTTGGTATTGCCGCACATATTGATGCCGGTAAGACCACCACTACCGAGCGTATTCTTTATTACACCGGTGTAAACCATAAAATAGGAGAGGTGCATGATGGCGCTGCAACTATGGACTGGATGGCTCAGGAACAGGAAAGAGGTATCACTATTACGAGTGCTGCTACTACCTGCTTTTGGAACTTCCCGATGGTTCAAAATAAAAAGACAGCAGAAACAAAGCAATATAAATTTAACATCATTGATACTCCGGGCCACGTGGATTTTACTGTGGAAGTAGAGCGTTCGCTTAGAGTATTGGATGGATTGCTTGCTTTGTTTTGTGCAGTAAGTGGAGTAGAGCCGCAGAGTGAAACAGTTTGGCGCCAGGCTAATCGTTACAAAGTACCACGTATTGGGTTTGTAAATAAAATGGATCGTGCCGGTGCTGATTTTTTAAATGTGGTAAAACAAATTAAAGAAATGTTGGGTGCAAAAGCAGTGCCTTTGCAGTTACCAATTGGTGCTGAAGATAGTTTTAAAGGAGTGGTAGATTTAATTACCATGAAGGGAATGATATGGGACGAAGCCGGACAAGGCATGACTTATAACGAAGTGCCCATTCCGGAAGATATGGTAGAAGAAGTGAATGAATGGAGACAACACCTGATAGAAGCCGTTGCAGACTATGATGATAATTTATTGGAAAAATTCTTTGATGACCCTAACACGATAACTGAAACTGAAATACATGAAGCTATTCGTAAGGCTACTATTGATATTTCTATTATTCCGATGATGTGTGGTTCTTCTTTTAAAAATAAGGGTGTACAAACTGCATTGGATGCAATAGTACGTTACCTGCCCGGGCCATTGGATATTGAAGCTATAAAAGGAACAAATCCTGATACGGGTGAAGAACTGGTTCGTCATTCTGATCCAAAAGAACCATTCAGTGCATTGGCATTTAAGATTATGACTGACCCGTTTGTGGGTAGGTTGGCATTCTTCCGTGCTTACAGTGGCCGTTTAGATTCGGGTTCTTATGTATTAAATACCCGTACCGGCAAAAATGAGCGTATCAGCCGTATTATGCAGATGCATGCGAATAAGCAAAATCCTGTAGATTTTATTGAAGCAGGTGATATTGGGGCAGCAGTTGGATTTAAAGATATTAAAACCGGCGATACCTTGTGTAATGAAGATCATCCAATAGTATTAGAAGCGATGACTTTTCCAGAGCCTGTAATATCAGTAGCTGTGGAGCCTAAAACCCAGGCTGATGTAGATAAAATGGGTATGGCTATTGCAAAATTAGTTGAGGAAGATCCTACACTTCGTGTAAAAACTGATGAAGAAACCGGCCAAACCATTTTGAGTGGAATGGGCGAATTGCATCTGGAAATTATTATTGACCGTATGCGTCGTGAATTTAAAGTAGAAATAAATCAGGGTGCGCCACAGGTTGCTTATAAAGAAGCATTTAAAACAACTGTAGAACATAGAGAAACTTTGAAAAAGCAAACAGGTGGTCGTGGTAAATTTGCGGATATTGTTTTTGAAATAGGGCCTGCTGATGAGGAGTTCTTAAAAGAAAATGATGGTAAAACCAACTTCCAATTTGTAAATGGTTTATTTGGTGGCTCAATTCCAAAAGAGTTTGTACCTGCTATACAAAAAGGATTTGAATCTGCAATGACCACGGGTGTACTTGCAGGTTATCCAATGGAAAGTATGAAAGTACGTGTGTTTGATGGCTCTTTTCACCAGGTAGATAGTGATGCGATGAGTTTTGAACTTTGTGCTAAACAAGGATATCGTGAAGCCGGCCGCAAAGCAAAACCTGTATTACTAGAACCTATCATGAAAGTAGAAGTACTTACACCAGATCAGTACATGGGTGATGTAACTGGTGATCTTAACCGCCGCCGTGGTATGCTGGAAGGTATGGATAGCAAACATGGTGTACAGGTTATTAAAGCCAAAGTGCCATTGAGCGAAATGTTTGGTTATGTAACTCAGTTGCGTTCTTTATCGAGCGGCCGTGCTACATCTACCATGGAGTTTAGCCACTACTCACCTGCACCTAACAATATTGCAGAAGAGGTGATGGCAAAAGCAAAAGGCAAGATGAAAGTAGAAGAATAAGCTTTTGTAAATAAGTAAAAATTAAATCCTGTTTTGAAAAAAACAGGATTTTTTATTTGTAATAATATATAACTATTGAATAATGTTCTTAAAAGTTTTTGAATAATTTAAAATGCGTTATTAAACTATTTTATCGTTTTCATATCAAAATAAAAAAAAGTTATGAAAAAATTGATATCTGCCATTATTGTAATGGCTTCTATTTCCCTTGTAAGCTGTGCTCCTAGTGCTGTAGTAGTAAGGGAAAGGCCCGTAGAGCCTGTATATGTAAGGCCCGTGAGACCAGCGCCAACTTATATTTGGATAGAAGGCGAATATGTAAGAAGTGGTCATGGATATGTTTATCGCCAGGGGTACTGGGCGCCACCACGAAGGGGAAGAGTGTATCACAAAGGATATTGGCAGCCTACCCCCAATGGTTATAAATGGGTACCGGGCAGATGGTAAAAAGTTTTTTTATTAAATTTTAAATTAAGAAAGATGAAGAAAAATTTTTTAAAGGCGATGTTGCTGATATTTTTTTCAGCAGGATTTGCATTGGCAGGTAATGCGCAGGTATTTGTAAAAGTAAGGCCAGTAGCAGTTGTAAAAGTAAGGCCAGTAGCACCTAGTGCACGGCATATATGGGTGGCAGATGAATATGTATATAGAAATAACAGGTATGAAGTAGTACCCGGGTATTGGGCAGTACCACCATCTGGAAGAGCTGTGTGGGTACAAGGCCATTGGAAGCATAAAAGAAGGGGATGGTTTTGGATACCGGGTCATTGGAGATAATGAGCATCATTTTTGATAAGTACATACTGCAGCAAGCAATTGTTGCAGTATTTTTATTTTTAATTCTATAATTTTATTTGCATGAAGAAGATTATTTTAGTTGTATTTATATTGTCAAGTTTTGCAGGAAATGCCCAACGAAATAATTTAAATAAGGATCATGAGAATTTTTTTAGGGTGGGAGCAAAGGCAGGGGTAAATATTAATAAGATTAGCGGTCAATCCTATTCTAACGGGTTTAATTATAATTTTCAGATAGGTGGCTTTATGCAATTCAATTTTAGTGATATCATTGGGCTGCAGCCTGAGATTAGTTTTGTACAATCACAGTCAGAGTTTTCAAATGACCCCAATAATATTTATGATGATTTATTTAGTGGTGGAGACCAGCATAAAGCAAAATTAAATTACCTGGAAGTGCCTTTGCTTTTAAATATAAATATAGGGCCAAGTAAAAGAGTGAAACTACAGTTAGGCCCTGCTTATGGAGGACTGCTGAAGCAAACCCTCGATAGCCTGAAAAATAATGGTAATATTTATAAGAATAGCGACTGGAGCGCTATTGGAGGAGTATGGATACAGCTTCCTCTGGTAAATATTGGCGCAAGGTATAAGCTTGGGCTTACTAATCTTAATGATATTGATGATAAAGAAAAATGGAAAAGTCAGGCCATTCAGGTATTTGCAGGTATTACTTTTTAAAAAATGATTAGGATTGGTAAGGAATCTATTAGCTTTTTCTAAAACATTTGATAACTTGAAGTAAAAATATCATTCATGCATAATATCCGTACCGAAGATCTTATTATTATTGATATAGAGACTGCTTCTGAAAATGCATCCTTTGACAAAATGAACCATGAGTGGCAAAAGTTATGGGAAGAAAAGACTTTTAAAATTTTGCCAGATGGAATTTCTGCCGCTGAATTTTATAGTGCAAGGGCAGGGGTAATGGCAGAGTTTTCTAAAATTGTTTGTATCAGCATGGGGTATTTCAATAAAGAGCAAAACTTGCATCTTCGTGTGAAATCGTTTTACGGTCATAATGAAAAAAAAATTCTAGAGGATTTTATTTCTACTTTAAATAAAATTGAAACGATAAATAATAAATGGTGTTTTGCCGGCCATAATATCAAAGAATTTGATATTCCATTTATCTGCAGAAGGTTATTAATAAATAATTTAACCATACCTCGCTACCTTGATTTTCAAAATATGAAACCATGGGAAACAAATATTGTGGATACTTTTCAATATTGGAGATTTGGCGACTATAAAAATTTTACTTCCTTAAAGTTGCTTGCAGCAGCAATGGGAATACCTTCTCCCAAAGATGATATTGATGGTAGTATGGTGGGAGAGCTTTATTGGAAAGGAACCGAAGAAGAAAGAAACAATGCATTAAAAAGAATTGCAGTGTATTGCCAAAAAGATGTGGTAACTACCGGGAATATTATTTTGCGGTTTAAAAATATTCCACCAATTCCATTAGAGGATGTGGATATTATAAATTAAAACCCAAAGTTGCCGGGAGAGTTGCTAAATGGAGCGATATATAAAATATTTTTTCCACCGCCGGTAGCGCCATTGCCATAAACACCGGTTTCGCTGTAATTTCCGGAGTTTAAGATGATTACTTTTGAGTTGGTGGGAGCATTTGTTTCTGCAACTGATAAATTATAAAAAGGCTTAGAAGCATCTGTAATTAAAGCATTTTCGGGCAGCCGGTATAAATACCTAAGATTTGGTTCCCAACTATATAAATACAACCCTCCATTTCCATAAATATTATCAATACCAGCAGCCCCCCAGTCATAATATAGTTGAGCCATTCTATTGCAAACCTGAATAGCGCCTCTGGCATCTAAATAACTATTAGCACTCCAAAAGGCAGTAACAGCCCCTGCAAGGTTAGCGGTAGAGCAACTTGTACCTCCAAATCCTCCGCCATATATTCTTGTATAAGTATTGGTTGGGCCTACAAGTTTTGGTGCTAAATTGCCACTATTGGTTGGCCCCTGACTGCTATAATCTGCTATGATGCCGGTAGAACCCGGAGGCTCGCTATAGCCGCTAAAATCAAGTGCGCCACATGAAATAATATTGGGATCGGTAGAATTGCTTGGAGAAGTATTAGAGCCTGCAGCAACCTGGTATTGATAAACACCGGAAATGGGGCTAAACATTTCAAAAGTAGTAGCAGGGCCACTAAATTTTACCACTCTAAAATAAACATCTACACTTGAGCCAGTATTATTTACCCACGATACTGTTTCATAAGCGCTCACTCCTGTACCCCTTGTATTGGCAGTGGCAAGAATAGCATTATTAGAAGTACGGCAAATGTAAATATCCAGGTCGGTACCAGTAGTGTTATCCCAGCTTAAATAACAAGTGGCATTGTCTCCATTTGCTAAGCTTGTTGTAATCCTTTGTTTTTCATCTGTACCCGAAAATTCATGAATGCCATTATTATTTGCATCTTTAAATGTAGCCTCGTAATGAGTAGTAGCCCTATTGCCACAACTTGTAAAAAATAATATTCCTGCACTTGCTGCTGCCTGAGCATAAGCACATGCCGCACCGGTATTATCAAACCATCCCAAATTGTATTCACTCAGAGATTGAGAAATTACGTTTACACCATGTGAAATACAACTAGCCACTGCTGCGCCTCTTTCTGTAGTGTTTCCATTTGCATATAATTCGTAGGTAGCATTGGGAGCATGATCAAATAAAGTTTCCACACAAGCTGTGCCATGTTCATTACCGGGTGTATTTACAGCAGCAAGGGTGCTTGCCGTACCTCCCATTCCTACATAGGCAGGAGTAGTAGCAGTGCCGGCAGATATTGAACCAGCCATATCAGTAAACCCATAATCAAATATTGCAACTCTACGGCCAGACCCACCAGGCCCTGCACCGGTTTTATAAGATAAGCTATTCATTAATGCCGGGGCTTCTTGATCGGGCTTTTGTTGCAAAACCATTGAGAAAAAATAATCCTTGCCTAACTTTTCTGCCAGGGGAAGCACATCTTCAATTTTTACCCATACACTAGCACGGTTTTTCCAAACAGAGGTAACTTTGCAACCGGATTTTACAAGCAAATCAGTATTAATGCCGTCATTTATTTTATTAATGTTTTCATCATTTTTATAAATGATTTCTACGTTTACCAGGCTTGAGTTTTTATCAAATCTTAATTTGGAATGTTGTAACCTGCTATACGCCTCTACTTTATCTGTAGAAGCCAGGCTTGCCAATTGGTATAATTGTGAACTCATTTTTAAATTGGCAGGCTCTTCTTTTTTCATAAATTGTTGCCACCTGTTGTCATTCCAATTTTGCTCCTGTGCAAATAGGGAAAGAGATAATATTAATATAGATGCCAAAAGAAAAAACTTCTTCATGAAAACTTGTAAATTTATAATTAGCGGATACTTAATAATACCAAAACCATTCCTTTGCCATTTTGTAAGCTGCTCATTGCTTTCCCAATAATGGCTCCTACAGCTTTTTTGTTATGAGAGGCTTTCATGGCATAGCCTTCAATATCAGATGTAGTAAGCAAATCACCGGGTGCAATCGGGTGTTTTAGCGCTTCGGCCATTACATATACCCTACCCGAAATTGCTACAGGGTATTCGCCATCTGCAATTGTATTTTTATGCCCCATCATCATGCCCGGTTTTATTCCATTAGCGCCGCTAATAATTCCAACTACTTTTTTATCGTAAGCTTTACTGCTAATTACCAGTTTGCCAATATTTTTTTCATCAATACTTACAAGCATTCCTGCGGCTGGCTTTGTATCTGCAATATTTGAAATGTCAAAATATTCTGCAAAGTCGGCACCGCCCTTTATTTGAAGTTCATCCACTATAATACGGCTCCTGGCAGATCCGGTATAATTACCATCTATTTCCATGGTACGGGTGCCGGTACTTTGATCTACAAAAATAATTTCCCCTCCTTTTCCGGCAGCGCTGCTCCCTCTCAGTATTAAAGTACTATCTGTATTTCCATGCGAAAAAAGTTTTATCTCACCTCCATCGTTTACACCTGCATCGCCGGTATTGGACAGGATAACCGATTTGGCATTATTGTTATCATCTAACCTGATATTTTTATTTTTAAGATGAAAACCTTCTAAAGGAGTAGATTGACCAAGCCCAAAATTACCGGCATTATCAATGGTTAATAAAGAGCCTGTAAGAGCTGCCATATTTGAGTTTGCAGTAGCGCCTCCGGTAGTGCTTGCAAAATAACTTAGCTTGCCTGTAGTGGGGTCAAATTGTAAAAAACTTCCAAACCCGGTGCCCATGTACCCATACCCGTTAGTAAGCATTCCATTAAAACCTATGGTAGGAAAATTGGTAGTAATAAATGATGATACGCCAACTCCGGTTTGAGCATTTCGTACTACAAACTGGTTGCCCGAAGTTGCAATTACCTCCAATTTGGCATCAGTAGGTGTGGGAGTGCCAATTCCTACATTTTGAGCATTTGTTTTTGAAAGAAAAAGTAAAGCAGAGAAAAATATTATTAAAATTGCTTTCATGAAAAAGTACTTTAAGTGTGTTCTGGTAAATATATTTTATAATTAAAGTGTAATATATAAGAAAAGAATGGAATTTTAAATTGATGGTTTGTTATTAATTTGTTTTAGAATATAGGCATCAAAAAAGCCCTTGAAAATCAAGGGCTAAAAAGCGAAATGCTGGGTATTTTATTGCTTTACTATCTTTTGCGTATTGACATTATTGCCAGAAATAGTTTTAATAAAGTAGATGCCAGTGGCATACTTACTAATATTTACCTGTGTTGATGAATTGTAGGTTGTAAATTTTTCAATTGTTTTACCAAGAGCATTTGAGATAATTATCTGCGATGCTTCATTGTTGTTTTTTTCAAAATTTATTTTTACAAAATCACTTGCCGGGTTTGGAGTGATCTTAACATCATAAGCTTTATTAAATACAACTGTTCTTACAAGAGAATAGGTGAATTTATTATCCTTGTCAACCTGCCTAAGCCTGTAAGAATTAACACCTGTATGAGGGTTATTATCAGTAAATGTATAATTGGTTTCATGCGTACTATTACCAGCGGCATTTACAGTAGAAAGTACAGTCCATGTAATACCATCAGTAGATTTTTCAATAACAAAATCTTTACTATTAATTTCCTGTGCAGTAGTCCAGCTTAGTACAGCAGTATTATTTAGTTTAACTACATTAAATTTTACTAGATTAACCGGCAAAAGCGAAGCATCAAATGCATACCTGGTAAATACCGGGTAGTGATCAGAAGTAGTATTGCCATAGTTAGAAACCAATGATGTTACATCAGTAAGTACACTTGCGGTGGAGCCCATGTAATATGGTTGTAATTCATTTGAAACCATTACATGATCAATCATATCATTATAGCTCACGGTAGATTTTTTGCCAGCAAGACTAAGTGCTAAAGTAGGAGAGAAGAAATCAGTAACATCTGTAGTAAAAGCAGAATAAGATGTAGTGGTAAACCCGGCTGTAATGCTTTGATCCAGGTCGTCGTTATAATCTCCTAATACCATGATATTATCATTGGGATAAAGATTGTTTAATGTATAATTCAAAGTATCCGACCCCGATTTTCTACGGGCATAAGATGTTGCAGTAGGGGATGTATTTGCTTTTGCATGTAATAATACAAAACGTACTTGTTTGGTTACGCCACCCAATGTAACATTTGCATTCATCATGTATGGATATCTTCCACTTGAAAAATAATTATAGGCTGGGTTCGTTAAGTCAGCTGCTGTATTTACTCCATTTGTTACCAAAGGTCCCGGAGTTCCTATTGGGCTTATTACAGATGTTTTATAAACAAAAGCTTCTTTCTGCACCTCAGATAAGGGACTGGCGCCACTTTCAAAAGGATTTGCATGAGAGCCATAATTGCAAATTACATAGGCATAAGTGCCGGCGCCATATACACTATTAAGGTTGGCAACCACATTTTGTAACCTGCTTTCATCAACTACTTCTACAAGACCAAAAAGGTCTGCACCAATATTTTGAGTAATCGTTTTCACATTGGCTTCTTGCTGATTGTCGTCGCTTGGGCCAAGTGTGGTACTTCCAAACCATTCAAGATTCCAGTTTACCACATCTAATGTAAGAGCCGGATCAATGCTATTGCCTTTTAAGTTTTCTGTAATATCTGTAACCGAAGGAGTGCTGATAGTAATATTTCCGCTAAAGTCTAAGCTTGGAGCATCGGGCGAAAATTGTACATATACAACTTGAGGAATATTATTTGCCTCAGCCTGTGTGTAAGAGATGCTGTTGGTAAAGCTTCCATTGGTTTTAGATATTAAAAATTTTCCGGTAGAAGTTAAAGTAATTGGGCCTGTAATATCATTTCCGGTTAATGTAAATGTTTTTACAGCAGAAGAGCCATTTGCTACATAATTAAAATCAATATCTAAAGTGCTTGAAGTAAGAGATGGGGGCGGTGGTGTAGATGAGTTAGTAATGCTAACATCATCAATTGTCCATCTGGCTCCATCATCATTTGAAGAATGATACACAAATGCAAAATAAGTATTGGCAGATTTAAATGCCGAAAGATTAATATTTTGGCTTTGTGTCCAAATATTACTTGTCTGACCGGGAAAATGACCGTTTAAATCTGTCCAGGTATAAGAATTGGGATTGCCGCTACCCGGATAATCAGTAGATACTTTTAATGTAAGTGGCGCCCCATTAAAAGCAGTGCGGCTCCAAAATGATAGCAGTGGATAAGTGGTAGAAGTTAAGTCGAATGCCGGAGAGATGAGCCAGTCTTCATTTAAAATATTTGTGCCACTAAATCCATTTATTTGAACTGCATAGGGATATGCTGCTGTGCCACTGGGGTTTGCCGGGTCTCTGCCAAAGGTAGTACATCCCCATATCTGGGGGCCGGTAACACTATATTGCACAAAACCATCCGATACAGTACCCGTGCAAGTATTAAAATCATATATATTGCCCACAATACCTGCAGATACAATAGAGCCGGTTGTAAACGACCATGTACTACTGCCACTAATACCTGCAAAAGCATTGCCTGAAATATCTGTAACAGTGCCTGAGCTTATTTCTAAATAGTAAGATGTGTTTATGGCAAGCCCTGAAATATTAAAAGACAAATTAGAAGCAGAAACGATGACACCTGCATCTAAAATATCAAAGCTTTGTATAACAGAATTGTCTGAAACTTTTTTTAAAGTAATGGTGCCTGCGGTGCCTTTAATAATTGCTTCATTAAATGTAACAGTGGCTGTAAAAGTAGTAGCTACATTAGTTGCAGCATTTATAGGTGTTAATGAAGAAATTGTGGGAGGGGTAACATCAATAGCTCCGGTACTATTAACGGGGCTGGGACTGCCTGAAGTAAAATCGGTAGAGTTTTGGTTATTATCTGCACCAATCGGAGTACGCTGAATAGATGTGCTGGCAGAAGGTGCAGGCGCTGCCGCAGTACCTTCATAGCAGTTGGCGGTACCAAAGCCAACAAAATCTATAATACTGCCTCCTGTAGGGCAACTTCCTGTAAGTGCAGTAGTGGAACTTACTAAAGCTACCTTGCCATTTGAAGCAGAAAGTGCTAAAGAGCCAGTTGCATCGGGTGTAGGCAGGCTGGTAGTACCGCCACTTCCTGCGGCTTCCTGTATAAGGTAATATCCATGTGCCGGAATGCTGCCCGAAAGAGGGGTAGAGCTCCAGGTACTACCATTATAACTGGCATATTGTACACTCCAATTGTTAAGGTTTACCGCAGTGTTGCCGTTGTTAAATAATTCAATAAAATCATTTTTGTAAGTAGAGCCAGAGTTGCCTCCTCCGCCGTATACTTCATTGATAACAACCTGCGCATTTAGGGAAAAAGTAGTAAGTAGTAAAATAAAAAAAAGGTAGATTTTGTTCTTCATTTTAATAAAATTTATTTTTTTGAAGCCGAATTTATATAAATTATGTATCAAATAATTATTTTTCTAAAAATTTTGTACACATCATAATTTTATAACATACACTGACAGATTTTCCGTTTCATGGGCTATGGTACTGAATTTGCCTAAACAGTATCACTAATAAAAAAATCACATATTAATATGCAAAAAGGTAACATACGGGTTCAAACAGAGAATATCTTCCCGATTATTAAGAAGTTTTTATATTCAGAACATGACATTTTTATCAGGGAACTTGTCAGTAATGCAGTGGATGCTACGCAGAAACTAAAAACCCTTTCATCTATTGGAGAAGCAAAGGGCGATTTGGGCGAACTGAGAATTGATATAAAATTAGATGCAAAGAATAAAACACTTACTATAAGCGACCGGGGAGTAGGGATGTCGGCAGAAGAAGTAGATAAATACTTAAACCAGGTGGCATTTAGTGGCGCAGAAGAGTTTTTAGAAAAATATAAAGGTCAAAACGAAAATAATATTATTGGCCATTTTGGGCTGGGCTTTTACTCATCTTTTATGGTGAGCGAAAAAGTAGAAGTAATTACAAAAAGCTTTAAAGAAAATGCCCAGGCTGTGCGTTGGGAATGTGATGGAAGTCCGGAATATATTGTAGGGCCGGTAGAAAAAGAAACCAGGGGAACAGATATTATTTTACATATCAATGAAGAGAGTAAAGAGTTTTTGGATGGATACAAAGTAAAATCAGTGTTAGATAAATTCTGCAGATTTTTACCGGTACCTATTTATTTTAAAGATGTAAATGAAAAAGAAGAAGAAGTAAAAGAAGGACAGGGAGCTGTTGAAGTAAAGCCACTTAATAACACACACCCCGCCTGGACCAAAAAGCCATCAGAATTAACAAAGGAAGATTATGAAAATTTTTATAAAGAGTTGTATCCGTATAATGAAACCCCTTTATTCTGGATTCATTTAAATGTTGATTATCCTTTCAACCTGACCGGTATTTTATATTTCCCCAAAATAAAGCAGAGTTATGAAATACAAAAAGATAAAATACAATTGTACTGCAACCAGGTATTTGTAACAGACGAGGTGAAAGATATTGTACCCGAATTTTTAATGTTGCTGC
Organism: Bacteroidota bacterium; assembly: GCA_018268135.1. Classification (GTDB taxonomy): domain Bacteria; phylum Bacteroidota; class Bacteroidia; order Chitinophagales; family Chitinophagaceae; genus Ferruginibacter. Next base: position 624 of record JAFDXD010000028.1, on the reverse strand, counting down.
AGGGAGTAATTGATAGCCCCGATATACCTTTAAATGTAAGCAGGAGTTATTTGCAGGGAGATCCTAATGTAAGAAAGATTAATGCTCACATCACCAAAAAGGTGGCAGATAAGTTAGATGAAATTTTTAGGAATGAACGAAAATCATTTGAAGAAAAATGGGAAAGCCTTGGGCTTTTTGTGAAGTACGGTATGATGACTGACGATAAATTTTTAGAAAAAGCGAATAGTTTTTTTGTGATGGAAGATACAACGGGCAAGTTTTATACTTTAGATGAATATAAAGCGGCGGCTACTTCACAAAAAAATAAAGAGGGAAAACAGGTAATTATTTATACGACTAACCCGGTGCAGCAAGATGCTTATATACAACAAGCTACGAGCAAAGGGTATATTGTAGTAAAAGCCGAGACCCTTGTAGATGCTGCATTTATAAATAGTAGAGAAATGAAATGGAGCGATGTGCTGTTTACAAGAGTAGATGCTGATATAGCAGATAACCTGATTGATAAGGCGGAAGCTGCTGAAAGTGTTTTAAGCAAAGAAGATGCAGAAAAATTAAAAAAATTATTTGAACAACCGCAGGAAGGTTTGCATATAAATGTAGAAGTAAAAGGGTTAAGCA
>JAFDXD010000027.1 GCA_018268135.1 Bacteroidota bacterium | reverse complement strand
TTTTTCGGAGGATAAATTAGTAGATGTTGAAAAATCTTTTTTTGATATAGATGCCTTTATCAGCAAACATCTCAATGCCTAACCTCTCCATCATCACCATCAACTTCAACAACCTGCCGGGGCTTCAAACAACCATGCAATCTGTATTTGAACAAACCTATACCGACTTTGAATATATAATTATTGACGGCGGTAGCACCGATGGCAGTAAAGAATGGATTGAAACACACAGGGATAAACTTGCTTATTGTATCAGCGAAAAAGATAATGGTATTTATCATGCCATGAACAAAGGCATACAGCAGGCAGGGGGTAAGTACTGTATGTTTTTAAACAGCGGCGATTGTTTTGTACACAATAATGTATTGCAAAACTCTTTCCAAAAAATCAACGATAAGCAGCCTGACATTTGTTACGGGGATGTATTGTTTGAAGAAAGCAACGGCGAAAAATGGGTACAAACACATGCGCCCGTTTTAGATGTAGCATTTTTACAAAAAAGAACTTTAAATCATCAGTCTTCATTTATAAAACGCTCCCTGTTTTATGAACTGGGTTTGTACAAAGAGCAATATCAGCTTGCCGCAGATTATGCATTTTACCTGCAGGCATTTTTAAAAAGTAAAAATTTTTTTTATTTAAATGAAGTGATGGTGCATTACAAACGAGATGGCATCAGTAGCAGGCAAATGGAAAATTATAGGCAGCAGATGCAGACAATCTGGAATGAAATGTTGCCGGCGCCGTTAACCCAATTGCTGGAAGAAAATAAGATGCTTAAAAAAGAAGGAGAAAAGCGTTTGATAAAATTGGGCAAAAAAATGGATGCCCTTTATCGGAAATTGAGAAAGTAACTGAGATTTGAACCACGAGTTATTAGCAAAAGTAAAAGAAGGAATTAATAGGCCGCAATGGTCGGTATTAATACCGGTGTACAATGCAGCAGGCTATCTTGCTCTTACGTTGCAATCTGTAATGCAGCAGGATATGGGAGTGCAGCAGATGGAGATTATAGTGGTGGATGATTGCAGCACCGATGATCCAAAATCGGTAGTGGATGAATATAAAGGAAGGGTTCAATATTTTCGACAACCCAAAAATGTAGGGCATACAGCCAACTTTAAAACCTGCCTGCAATTATCAACCGGCAAATACATTCACCTGTTGCATGGCGATGATATTGTTTACCCGGGGTTTTATGCAGCATTTGAGCAATTGTTTAATGCTTACCCACAGGTAATGGCGGCATTTTGCCGATGCAATTTTATAAACGAGCAAGGTAATATTACCAATACTTCTGCCTCTTATCAAAAAGATACGGCACCGTTTCCTAATTTTTTTGAACAAATTTGTAAGGGGCAAATGATACAAACCCCAACCATTGTAGTAAAGAGAGAAGTATATGAAAGCATCGGCATTTTCGATAACCGGCTAAGCTGGAGCGAAGATTGGGAAATGTGGGCAAGAATTGGCAAACATTATACAATGGGTTTTGTAAATGAAGTACTGGCAGGTTATCGTATTCATTCTCATTCTAACTCGGGGCAGTATGTATTGTCTGGCGAAAATATAAAAGATCTAAAAAGAGCTATTCATTTTATTACAAGTTATATTGATGACAAGGCCAAAAGGCAACAGGCGCATACCATTGCAGGAGCCTATTATTCGCAATACGCAATAGATATGGCCAATTACCTGCAAAGCGCAGGCAAAATAAAGGGAGCCAGAAACCAGGTATGGAATGCATTTTTTTTGTGCAATAGCCCAAGAGTAAACCTTCGCTTGCTGAAACGTTATTGTAAAACTTTTTTTTCAACATGAGCGAAGCCGGCGTTTCCATTATTATTTGCTGCTACAATAGTGCACACACAATATCTGATGCTTTGCAATGCATACTTGCGCAGCAGTTGCCTACGGGCTTTGGGGCAGAAGTAATTTTGGTGGATAATAATTGTACTGACAATACCGTAGCCATTGCCAAAGAACTTTGGGGCAGTGCAGCCGATAACAAAACGGCATTAAACATTATTACAGAAAAACAACCCGGCCTTAGCGCTGCAAGAAAAGCAGGACTGCTGGCTTGCAGGTACAATACCATTATTTTTTGCGACGACGATAATCGCCTGGATCCAAATTACATTTATACGGCTTTTGAATTACTGAATGCAAATGAGCGAATAGGGGCAGCAGGCGGCAGGGTGCAGGGAATTACAGATGGAGATTTTCCGGCATGGTGGCCAGATCATGCACCTGCTTATGCCGTAGGCAGCCAGGGTAGTAATACCGGGGATGTCAGCAAAATTCAATACCTGTGGGGCGCAGGCCTGGTGGTACGAAAAGAGCTTTTATTAAAAGTGCTTGATGATAACTATCCCTTATTACTGAGTGATAGAAAGGGAGCAGCGCTAAGCTCCGGCGGCGATTCTGAAATATGTGCACGCATTCTTTTGGCAGGGTATCAATTGTGGTATTTCGACAATTTAAAATTGCAACATTTTATAGAACCCGGCAGGCTTACAGAAACTTATCGTAAAAAATTGTATGCAGGGCATGATGCTGCTTCGCTGGTGCTGGAAAAATACAGGCATGCCATTATTGAAAAAAATCTTTCTGGTTGGCATAAATATAAAAGGATGCTAAGGCTTGGCTTTAATATTTTGTGTAACAATAAAAGCAAGGCATACAGCAAGGCTGCATTAAACATCATTGCCAATACCAGCCTGCCCGTGCAGGATGATGACTATAAAAAAATTATTGCGTATATAAAATTTGTATCGGCATAGAATGCAGCAGGTATCTATCATTACAATCAATTACAACAATGCCTCCGGCCTGGCTGCTACCATACAATCGGTGCAGGAGCAGGATTATAAAGAGGTAGAGTACATCATCATTGATGGTGGTTCTACCGATGATAGTGTGCAGCATGTAAAAAATTTGGCCGTACCACCTGCCTATTTTGTAAGCGAAAAAGATAAGGGCATTTATCACGCCATGAACAAAGGCATTGCAAAAGCCAATGGCGAATACCTTTTGTTTTTAAACAGTGGCGACCGGTTGATACATCAGCATATACTGAGCGAAATATTTTCTGTAAAACAGCAGGCAGGCATTTTGTTTGGCAACCTGCAAACTTCAAAAGGCGAAATCAGGTATCCCATTCACCCCGATTTTATGTTCTTCTTTAGAGATAGTATTGGCCACCCGGCTTCTTTTATTCAAAAAAAAATGTTTGATGCTTTTGGGCTTTACAATGAAAACAATAAAATAGTATCGGACTGGGAATTTTTTTTAAAATTAATTTTTAAAGAAAAAGTTTCTATGGCATATCTCCATAAAGTAGTAAGTTATTATGATTTAAATGGCATGAGCAATAGCCAGTCAAATATTCAAATGCAATTAGCAGAGCGGGCAGCCGTACTAAAAGAATATTTGCCCGAATACTATCCTCAATTGCTGGAGCATATTAGCGGTCAGCAAAATGAATTGAACAATTATAAAAATTCAAGAGCCATCGGCCTCTTGCAAAGATTGATGAATAGCGCTGTGTACAAGGCTTTTACCCCAAAAAAATAATTGAGGATTGCTTTTATTACATACGAATTTCCGCCCGATACCGGCAAAGGCGGCATTGGCACTTATACAAAACAGGTAGCCGAAATGCTTGCTGCAAATGGCTGGGATGTTCATGTGTTTTGTGGTACACCTGCCCTTACTTCTTTTGCAGAAATAAACGCCGTTAAAATTCATAAACTGCATTGTGCAAACCCACAGGAGTTTACGGTAAAGCTGCCCGAAATTTTTGCGCCCGTACATCGGCAAAAAAAAATTGATGTAGCCGAAGCGCCGGAAATACACGGCAATGCTGCTGCGGTAAAAAATATTTTTCCGCTACTGCCCCTGCTGGTTAGGTTGCATGCACCCAATTGGCTGGTGGAGCAAACCAAAAAAAAATATATCCCTCTTGCAAAAAAAATGCGCTTTGTATTGGGCGCTTTGCGAAGGGGAAAATGGGATGCAGGCTATTGGAGAAAATATGATTTTGCATCGGATTCCGATTACCGACATACCCTGCTGGCCAATAGGATTGCAGCGCCATCTGATGCTATGAAAAACTGGGTAGTAAAAAACTGGCAGTTGAAGGAAGATAAAATAAAAGTACTGCCCAATATTTTTGAACCGGCAAGGGCTTTCTTACAAATTCCCATAGAAGATAATACAGACACAAAAACCATTTTGTTTTTTGGCAGGTTAAATGTGTTGAAAGGCCTGGTAAATGCAACCGATGCTATCAAAACTATTTTGGATAAATATAGCAATTGGAAATTTTTAGTAATAGGCGATGATGGCCCGGGGCCCAATGGGAGCGGCAGTATGCGCCAATGGATGCAAACTGTTTTAAAAAAACATCATACAAAATTGCAATTTGAAAATGGTGTAGATTACGAACAATTGCCGGGTTATTTGCAACAGGCAGAAATAGTACTCTTACCCAGCCTGTTTGAAAGTTTTTCTTATACCTGCCTCGAAGCAATGGCTGCGGGTAAAGCAGTGATTGGCAGCAGGGGCACGGGTATGGATGCCATTATTACACATTTAAAAGACGGGTTGCTTGCAAATCCCAACAGCGTAAATGATATTACAGCCTGCATAGAATTATTGATACAGGATACCGCTAAAAGAAAACAAATAGCCAAAGCGGCCAGGCAAACCGCCACTACTAAATTTACCGCCGAAAAATTGTTGCCACAATACAAACAA
>JAFDXD010000026.1 GCA_018268135.1 Bacteroidota bacterium | reverse complement strand
GTGTGCCATAATTTTTAGTAAATGTACGGATAAATTTTAGTAATTTTACTAAGGAGTTTACTCGTAAGTTTACTATCGTACAAATACTAAATGTGGATATGTGGATAACTTTAATATGTAAACAGCAGATAAAATCTCCTGCAAAATTTTGAAGTTTACTAAACATTTAAGTACAAAACTGGCAATAAATGGCCATTTTAGAAATAAAATTTAGTATTATTACAAAAAATAAAAGGTATTAATACGTAAACAAAATATCGTATTTTTACTAAAATAATTTTTAAATTGTGTTGACTATCAAATCACTAATAAAAAAACTAATCATTATTTCATCTTAAATACGTTTTTTTACGATGAAAAAAATGTAACTTGAAAACCAGTAAAACTAACCCCAACCAAACAATCAATGTCAACTGAAAATTTGATTAAAATTGCCATAGCCGATGATCACAAGATTTTTAGAGATGGCATAAAGATGGCGCTTGCAGGTAAAACTAACTTAAAAATGCTATGGGAAGCTGAAGATGGCAAGGATATGATGCACAAGATTTCCATCAAAAAGCCCGATGTAATGTTAATGGATATCAGGATGCCTGAAATAGACGGGATAAACGGCATACAGCTTATCAGGAAAGAATATGAGGACATTAAAATAATAGTACTAACCATGTACGACGACCAGCAAATGATAAGTAAAATGATGGAAATGGGCGCCAACGCTTACCTTACAAAAACTACCGACCCGGAAGAAATATATGAAGCCATCCTTACCTGTATGAATGATGATTTTTATTTTAATGAATTGGTGAATAAGGCTGTAATGGGGCGCCTGATGCAAAAAAAGAATGTAAGGCATCATTATGGCAATAATATTCCCATTCATTTTAACGAAAAGGAAATAAAAATACTTCAACTTCTATCTGAAGATAAAACCACTGAAGAAATTTCAAAAATAATTTTTTTGAGCCCTCGTACTATTGAAACCATCAGGCAAAATATGAAAACCAAGGTAAATGCTAAGACCATTGGTGGCCTTATTATGTATGGAATGAGGAATAAACTTATAGAATAACCTGGCTTTTATACATATTGCCTGTACTTCTGCGAAAAAATATGGTAAAATCACTATCTCTTACGCAGGGTATTTACACCCAATCTTTTATAAAGTGATAATTTGAATTTAACAATTACGTTTATGTATCGTAAACTTACTATTAAAAAAAGTATTATTTTCACTCTTTAAATTATGAAAAGAGATTCTTCAGAACCTATACAAGTGATTATTGCTGATGATCATGTACTGTACAGGGCAGGCGTAAAAACGGCGCTTAGTGCAAAAAAAGATATCAAAGTAATTGCAGAAGCAGATAATGGCATGCATTTATTAAACCTAATTAAATCTTTGCCGGCTGATGTAATATTATTAGACATTCAAATGCCCATTATGGATGGGATAACAGCATTGCCTGAAATAAAAAAATTGTGCCCTCAAACTAAAATTATTATGCTTACCATGATGGACGATCATAGCATGATAACTAAATTAATGGAATTGGGCGCTAACAGCTATTTATCAAAAACAAGTGATAGCGAAGTAATTTATGAAGCTATAAAAACCTGCTACGAACAGGAATATTTTTTTAACTCACTTACCAATAAAGCGCTGCTTACAAACCTAAAGCAAAGAAATGTAAGCACCCCTCAACAACTGATGCCGCAGGAGGTAATTTTAAATGATAAAGAAACAACTATACTGAGGCTGATGTGCGAAGAAAAAAGCACAAAAGAAATTGCTGACATGGTTGACCTTAGCCCTCGTACAGTAGAAGCGATAAGAGATAAGCTTAAAGTAAAAACAGGTGCAAAAAGTACTGCAGGCCTTATTATGTATGCTGTAAAAAATAAAATTATAGAAGAACTGTAACCCCCACACGTTTTTCAAATAAAATCCCCGGTTTCACGGGGATTTTCTATTTTACATACTATGAATTATTTTAATTATAATGGAAAAATAATGGCAGAAGGTACACCGGTAATAACTGCCGATAGCAGGGCATGGCGCTATGGTGATGGATTATTTGAAACAATTAAATATGGAAATAATACTTTGCAATATGCCGACGAACATTTTAGCAGGCTATGGAAAGGGTTGCAATTATTGCAATTTGAAATACCAAAATTATTTACTCCCGAAAAACTCGGAGATGAGATTTTAAAAACCGTACAAAAAAATAAGCTCACCCATGCCAGGGTAAGGCTTGCTGTATTTAGAGGCGAAGGTGGGTTGTATGATGCAAAAAGCCATCAACCCAATTTTATCATACAAACCTGGCCCATACAGGCAAACACAGGCTCCTTCAATGAAAATGGACTTACTCTCTGCATATATCAAGATGCGCTTAAAACCTGCGATACGTTTAGTAATATAAAACACAACAACTACCTGCCTTACATGATGGGGGCATTATTTGCAAAATCAATGCAATGCAATGATGCCATCATTTTAAATACTCACCGGCGTATTTGTGATAGTACTATTGCCAATATTTTTATGATTAAAGATAAAATAATATATACACCACCGTTACAAGAAGGTTGTGTTGCCGGCATTATGAGAAAGACTTTAATTCAAAAGCTTAAAGAAATAGGAATTGAAGTAAATGAATTACCCCTAACCATCGAAATGATATTAAATGCAGAGGAGGTATTTCTCACCAATTCTATTATCAATATTCAATGGGTATCGGGCATTCAAAATAAAACATATAGCGGACAACAAACCCGGGAAATTATTGGCCTTTTGCAACAAAAAAATCTTCTGTAGAAATTGCTGAATGATGTACATCACCATACACTTCCATTAATTTTAAAACAGCCCGTTTCCCTGTTTCTCCAAGGTCTAATGAAAAGTCATTAACATACAAATTGATATGCTTACGCATTACATCCTCACTCATTTCCTGCGAATGAGAGAGAATATAGTCGTTCAATTCAGGATAATTTGAAAATGCAAATTCAATACTTTTTTTAATAAGCCTGTCTATTTTCTGTTGCAGTGAAATTTCTAAATTTTTATGAATAACTATACCACCCAGTGGGATGGGGCATTTGGTAAGCTGCTCCCAATAATCACCTAAATCAATAATTTTATAGAGCCCTTTTGCCCCGTATGTAAACCGGTTTTCGTGTATGATAACGCCAACACCTTTTCCTTCAGTTACAAAATTTTCAATCTCATCATACCGCAAAAAAATTTTATTTTTTGCATGAGGATAAGCAAGCGAAAACAATAAATGGGCTGTAGTATTCTCCCCCGGAATGGCCACTTGCATTTCATCTACCTTAGTATTCAACAATTCTGCATTTGAAATTAATAAAGGGCCAACGCCGCTTCCTAAAGCACTGCCGCTATTGAGCAAGTGATACCTGTTAATGACGAGTGGCAACACAGCATAGCTCAATTTTGTAACGGTAAGTTTCCCATTGATGGCCCAATTATTTAAAGTTTGTACATCTTCCAACACGGAATTAAACACTATACCTTCGGTATCAATTTTATTATTTACCAATGCATCAAAAATAAATGTATCATTTGGGCATGGAGAAAATCCTATATCAATTATCATAGCTTTTTAAATTTTTAATTTCCCGGTTTTAAGTTCTTCCAATATTTGTGATAGTCCATTATTTACTGTTAAAACAGCTTCCTTTATTTTCCATTTTGATTTATCTCTCTCTCCTACCCGATTGCTCACTGCCCTTAGCTGCAAAAAAGGCACCTGCTCAAGCAGGCATACATAATGCAATGCTGCGCCCTCCATGGTTTCAATGCCGGCATTATATTTTCTGTTTAATAAAGTTTCCTGCTTATCATTTTCACCTACACTATTTACGGTGAGCGCTCTTACTTTTTGAAAAACACAATTATTAAAAATGGCATTGTTATTTTTAAGAAAACCATTTTGGTAAGGAAATGTATCGGCATCACAAAACCCCATATCAAAAACAGAAAAAAAATTATTGGCCTCATAAATGCCGATATCGGCAAATGTATCTTCAATCACTGCCAAACATTTATCAAAATTATTATCACCATAACTACCGCATATCCCTGCCTGTACTACCAAATCATAATCTACCTGGTGGAGTCTTTTGCTAAGCTGGTACAATGTGGCTGGAACACCAACACCGGTAATTAAAATATCAGTTTCGTGATTTTCATTTACGAAAGGCGCAATTTCCATTTCTGTAGAGGCAGTAACCAGTATTTGCATGGCACAAATTTCGGATATCTGTATTAGATTTATACTAATTGAGAGTACATTTGTAAAAATTGAATGGGGAATGGTGTACATAACACGAATTGAACATTTTAACGCAGCGCATAAATTATATAACCCGGCCTGGAGCAAAGAAAAAAATGATGAAGTATTTGGCAAATGCGCCAATGAAAACTGGCATGGCCATAATTTTGAATTGTATGTAACGGTAAAGGGTATTCCCAATGCTGATACGGGTTTTGTATTTGATGCCAAAAAGCTAAGCAACATTATTAAAGAAAATGTGCTGGAAAAATTAGATCATAAAAACCTTAATGAAGATGTAGATTTTATGAAAGGAAAATTATGCTCTATTGAAAACCTGGTTACTGCAATTTGGCATCAATTAAAGCAGCATATACCTGCTCCGGTACAATTGCATAGCCTTAAGTTGTATGAAACACCAAGGATATTTGTAGAGTATTTTGGAGAATAAAAATGCTTCAATACTTTTTATTTTTTTGAATGAATCTGAAAAAAGTTATGAAAGAAATGGTTTCGGTATATCGCAAAGAACATTTTAATGCAGCACACCGCCTGCACAATGATGCATGGGATGAAGCTACCAATGATAAAATATTTGGCAAATGCAATAATCCCAATTATCATGGACACAATTATGAACTGATTATAAAAATTACCGGCACTATAAATGACAGCACCGGTTTTTTGATAGACTTAAAAGAATTAAGTGATATTATTGAAGAAAATGTGCTGCAAAAGTTTGACCACAAAAATCTGAATGTAGATTGCAAAGAATTTAAAAACTTAAATCCTACTGCGGAAAATATTGCTATTGTTATTTATCAGTTACTAAGACCAAAGATTGAAAAAGATTTAGACATACAGGTTAGGCTTTATGAAACCGAAAGAAATTTTGTTGAATATCCGGTATCACTTCATTAATAAAAAAGCGTATGGCATACAAAAAAATTGAAGAGTATAATGATGATGTAACAGTACAGCTTATGAAAAACTATAAAGCTGCTATTGAATTACTGGGCGAAAACTCTGAAAGAGAAGGGCTTTTAAAAACACCCGAAAGAATGGCAAAAGCCATGCAATACCTTACGCAGGGATATAACCTGGATGCCCATGCAATATTGGAGTCAGCAAAATTTCATGAAGAGGTAAGTGAGATGGTGATAGTAAAAGATATAGAGTTATACAGTATGTGCGAACATCATATGCTCCCTTTTTTTGGAAAAGCCCATATTGCATATATCCCTAACGGGTACATTACCGGCTTGAGCAAAATAGCCCGTGTGGTAGATGTATATAGCCGTAGGCTACAAGTACAGGAAAGACTTACTCATCAAATATTAACTGCCATTAAAGAATCGCTTAACCCTCATGGAGTAGCAGTGGTGATAGAAGCCTCGCATTTATGTATGATGATGAGGGGTGTATCAAAGCAAAATTCGGTAACCACTACATCAGCATTTTTTGGCCAGTTTGAAAAAAACGAAACAAGAAGCGAATTTTTAAAACTTATCAGTGCTTCGCTTCATTGATTTGTATAACAATGCAAATGGTGGACCATACAAAATAAAAGGAACACTACTGTTTGTGTTAATATAAAAAACCTACTTAACTTTATTTAGTTCTCAAAACTTACAGGAGAATATTTATTTTAATAAAAAAATCATCATGGCACACGCATTTATTTTTCCGGGGCAGGGGGCACAGTTTAGTGGAATGGGAAAAACTCTTTATGACAATAATCCTAAGGCTAAAGAATTGTTTGATACTGCCAATAGCATTTTAGGCTTTGATATTTCAAACACGATGTTTACCGGCACAGATGAAAGTTTAAAGCAAACTAATGTAACCCAGCCGGCGGTTTTTATTCATTCTGTTGCTGCATATTTAAGTAAAGATGCTGCAAAGCCTGATATGGTTGCCGGTCATTCGCTTGGCGAGTTTTCTGCATTGGTAGCCAATAAAACATTGGAGTTTGAAGATGCTCTAAAACTGGTATCTATAAGAGCCAGGGCCATGCAAAAAGCCTGTGAATTAAACCCATCAACCATGGCTGC
>JAFDXD010000025.1 GCA_018268135.1 Bacteroidota bacterium | reverse complement strand
CAATCTGATCCCCATTTTATAGAATTATTAAACCAGGTGAGAAACAACGAAATGGAAAATGGCGGATATGAACAATTGCATAGCCGGTATTTGCCTCAATTATTACAACAAAAAAATGCGGATACCATTACGCTTACTACTCATAACAATATTGCAGATAATATTAACAACAACTCTTTGCAAGAATTGAATGGAAGGTTATTTACTTTTAAAGCTTTAATAGAAGGTGATTTTTTTGAAAAGTCGTACCCTGCAGAGGAATTACTGAAACTAAAAAAAGGGGCGCAGGTAATGTTTATAAAAAATGATACCGAAAAAATTCGTCGATATTTTAATGGCAAAATTGGTATTATTGACGAAGTAGAAGACGATAAAATTATAGTAGCCTGCAAAGAGGGTAAGAACATTGAAACCATTGAGGTGAAAAAAGAAACCTGGCGAAATATTAAATATACTTTAAACAAAACCAACAATAAAATTGAAGAAGAAGAGCTGGGCTCATTTACACAATACCCTCTCAGGCTTGCCTGGGCCATTACCATTCATAAAAGCCAGGGGCTTACTTTTGACAAAGTTATTATTGATGCCGGCAATGCATTTGCCCCGGGCCAGGTATATGTAGCACTGAGCCGTTGTACTACGCTTGAAGGTATTATTTTAAAAAGCAAAATTTCGTATAGCAACCTTTATAGTGATGAGCGAATTATACGCTTTTCAAAAACACAACAAAGTGATGTAGCCCAACAACAGCTGTTACAAGATGCCATGGCAACATACCAACAAGAAGAAATGCTTGCCCTGGTAAATTTTATGGTTGAAAATAAAGCCCTGGAAAACCTTTATACTTTTATTAATCAAAATAATTTTGGTAAAGAAGTAGCAGCCTGGTTAGAAAAAATAAAAAACGAATTTGCTATTTACCTAAGCCATAGCAATAAGTTTACCATCATTTTACAGCAATATTTTATAGACCCAGGATTGCCCGAAAACAATAAAGCGCTGCAGGAAAGGTATGGCAAGGCTGCCCGGTGGTTTTTATCTGCCCTTGAGCATACAAAGCAATTATTATTACAATCGCCGGGCTATACTGATAACCGCCAGTTAGCTACAGAATATAATATAAAGCTTCACGAATTATTTGATTGCATTTGTATTAAAATGCAGCTTTTAAATAGTGTGGTAAATGGATTTAATACTGCTCAATATCAACAACAAAAAGCTTCCATAAAAAAAGAAGCTTTTACCATTAATGCTTATGCAGGTAAAGCCACTTATGTGCCTTCAGATGTAAAACATGCAAAGTTGTATGAATTATTAAAAAATAAAAGAGACGAATTGTGCCAGGAGCATGACCTACCCGTGTATATGGTTTGTAATACCAAGGTATTAGCAGAAATATGCCATTACCTTCCTCAAAATATTAATGATTTTGGTAAAATAAATGGGTTTGGAAAAGTAAAGCTAAGGCAGTTTGGCAAAACGTTTTTGGGGATTGTACAGGATTATTGCAGTGAGTACAATTTACAAAGTAGTATAGAGGAAATTAAGGAGAAGAAGAAACAACCAACTAAGAATAGTTTGGCTAAGCCCAACAGTAAGTTAGTTAGTTTTGACTTGTTTATGCAGGGTAAAAGCATAGACGAAATAGCGGCAGAGAGAAATTTTAGTGCAGGTACAATTGAAGGGCATTTAATACATTTTATAGAAATTGGCCGCCTGGATATCCATCAATTTTTAACTGCCCAACAACAGGCAGAAATGTCGGAAATTATAAATCAAAATACGGGGTTAACTCTTAATTTATTAAAAGCAAAGTTGCCCAATTATAGTTTTGGTGAAATTAGAATGATGTTAGCCTCAGAAAAATACAAGGCGAGCAATGGATAAGCTTACCTGCCAAAATCGTCTTGTACTCTTACAATATCATCTTCATCGCTGGGGTGTTGTGCATCTGTATGACGCCAGATTTCGGCAAGTACCCCCCAGTTGTTAAGTCCTATCAGGCGGTGGCGCTCTCCTTGTTTAAGTTCTACTATATCATTAATATTAAGGTGGCGGGTTTCTTTTTCTGTATCATTATCGCTGGTAACTACGCCTGCTTCGCCGCCAATTAGTTTCCATATTTCGGCCCTGCGATGATGGTACTGCCAGCTTAGCCTTTTTTGTGGTGCTACAATTAATATTTTGGGGCTCAGTTTACCGCTGATAGATAAAATATCTTTTGTAAGGTGAGGAAAAAACACCTGGATAAACTTTTCCGCATCCTCTTCATCAATTACCAAAAAGCCGCCCCAGGGCCTGGTATCGTCTTTATAACGGATACGCACATACGAAGATATCTGAGATTCAATTTCTTTAAAAATTTCTGTTTTGCTTTTAGAAGCAGATACATTTATACTCATAATAATTTTTTTAAATTATCTCCCCATGTACAGCATTAGCATTTGTACATCGCTTGGGTTTACGCCCGATATCCTGGAGGCTTGTCCCAGTGTACGGGGTTGAATTTTTTTAAATTTTTGCCTTGCTTCATTGCTCAGCGATACCAGCTTTTCATAATTAAAGTTATGTGGTATTGCCAGGTTTTCCAACAATCCCATTTTTTCTACCAGCTCTTTTTCTTTTTCTATATATACATCATACTTTACCTGTATTTCTGCCTGCTCTAATACTTCATCATCTATATTACCCAGTTG
>JAFDXD010000024.1 GCA_018268135.1 Bacteroidota bacterium | reverse complement strand
CTTTTACTGTATGGCGGGTAAGCTTTGCTTTGGTAGTATCAGCTATATCAAAACCGGGTTTTAGTCCTATTTCAAATGCAAATTCATAATCAGCCGGATTGTTAAAATCCATATTGCTTAGGTTTGTTTCCAAAGGCAATGGCTGTGCAAATATTTCAGGCTTTTCTGTATTAAGGTAATTGTATAATTCTTTTTCTACTCCCCTTAATACTTCATCCGAAAAAATGCCTGCTCCATACATTTTCTTTATCATTCCAGCGGGTACCATCCCTTTTCTAAATCCGGGAATATTAGCAGTTTTGCTGTATTCTTTTAATTTTTTTTCAAAAGAAGGCAGGTAATCTTCTTTACTTATTTTAACGGTTAGTTTATCATTCAACAAACCAAGGTTTTCTCTTGCTACTGTAGCCATGTTATATAAAATAAAAGGTATAAAATAAAATTAAAAAAGTTGATAAGCTAACCAGTTGCCGAAGGCAGGGGTACTGCTTATCAACCTTTCAACTTATCAACTCTAAATGGTGCGGATGATAGGGGTCGAACCTACATGCCTTGCGGCGCCAGATCCTAAGTCTGGTGCGTCTGCCAATTTCGCCACATCCGCAAATGGGTTGCAAAAGTAAGGGATTTATTGATACAAAAAGTAGGATTTTCAAAGAAAAAAAAGAGCATTCATTTGGGCATACCTCTTTCTAAAAACTGTGCCTTCCCATTGCCTTTTATAGCATTGAAATACTACCAAGCAGTACCATTGCCCCACAGGATAATTAAATGCTACTAAAAAAGTAACTTTTAGCAGTACTTAATATCCTTGCAAATGCATTGAAAAAATAAAATTAATGCTGAAAAAGCTGAATGTTGCAGGTGGTTGATAAGTCGCACTTTAGCTGGGATATTACCAATCGTCTGAACTAATTTTATTTTAGGCGGATATTCAAATTTTTAGCTTTTTTTATGCAGCTTTGATTTTTTTGTTACTTGTTGTATCAAGACAAAAAGTAAATAAAAAAAACCTACTGGGCTAAAGGTTTGACATCAAAACACCTAAACCTATTAAATCTTTACAGTCCCGTTTCTACAGCTCCTCCGGTATTGTTGTTTTTCCGTTTAAAAATGGATGCATCTACTTTACCAAAACGATAGCTTACATTAAGCCTTATCATTTGTGGATCCCGCAGGCGGTAATAATCCTGGGTAAAATAATCACTACTACTGTATTGCTCACTTACCCTTGTTTTAAAGATATCGCTGATGCTTACAGATACTGCAGCCGCATTATTTTTGAGGAAGGTTTTCTTTACGGCAAGATCCATTCCCCATGATGGTTTTATGTATCCCTGAGAGGCGCTTTGGCTCTGTTGCATTGGGCCGCCGCCCATACCGGAATTAGTATTGACAGGCAGGTTGGTTTTTGACTGGTATGTAGTGGTAAATTGAATGGTGAAATTAGAAGGTAATTTAAAATTGCTGTTGAACTTGCCAAACCAGCTCCATAAGGCAGGTTGTGAACCGGAGCTAATATTATCTGTATTTACCCTGCTATTGTACGTGTTGATATTGGTGCTGATATCCCACCATTTATTTAGTGTATTTTGTGCGGTAAGTTCTACACCAGTAGTATAGCTTGAGTTTGCATTGATGTAGGTATTGATTAACTCATTGTTTCCTGATACCGGGTCTTGCTGTTGAGATATGTAGCGTGTAATCAGGTTATTGGTATGCTTGTAATAAACCGATGCCAAAAAAGTATTGTTTCCTGTAAAAGTTTTTACATAAGAAAGTTCAAAAGACTGCGTAAACTCAGGCACCAGGTCGGGATTGCCTTTAGTAATATTGAGTTTATCGGTATAATCAATAAAAGGAATTAGCTGAAAAAAATTAGGCCTGTTAATACGGCGGCTATAGCTAAACTGCAACTCCTGTTTATTATTTAATTTCTGGCTGAAAAAAGCTGATGGGAATAAACTAACGGGATAATTGTTCTTGAATTTTTCGCCGGTTTGGGTGAGTGTTCCGGTATAGTTACTGCTTTCTGCCCTAAGCCCAAGATTGTAACTGAAGTTTTTTATACTACTGCTCACTGTTACATAAGCTGCATACACATTATCTGTATTGCTATAGTGGCTAATAGCTGATGGCACTAATGTATAAGCGCCGTTTTGGTAAATATAATTGTCATTTACGTTATCACGGTTACGGATAGCCGCTCTTATACCGGTTTCTAATTTAGTAAGTTTGCCAAATGGTTTTACATAATCAGACTGAAAGGTATAATTATTACTATTACCGCCGCCTATTGTTTTTTGTAGCCCGGTACTGTCAATAATATTGCCACTTCCGTAATATTGGGTTGTGTACAAAGAGTTGTTATCATTTTTTCCGCCGAAATAATTTGCATCAATGGTAAATTCTTCCCCGGGCTGTATAAATAGATGCTTAAAACCCAGCACCAAACCCTTTCCGTCAAAACTTCGTGTACCCGTAGTAGTGCGATCGCTTAAAAAGCTTTGTTTACCATTATTAAAAAGGCTATCGGTAGTTATATCAATATTTTCATTGGGGTCAAACTGCCCATGCATCCTTATTCCTGTGAGCGACAGAGTGCTTCTTACCGTCATAAAATAATCAATCCCAACCTTTCCAAATGCAAAGCCCCCTGATGATTTACTGTAGTTATTTTGAAAAATGGATGTTTGCGGTACATCCTGAATATTTAGCCGGTTAGTAGTACCGGTAGTAATTCCTTTATTTTGATTGATACTTGCAGATGCGCTGAAATTAAATTTATCCTGGCGGAAACTAAAATCTCCTCCCCCATTCATAGCACCACGTTTATCTATCCCTGCTCTAAGGTTACCATTATAACCTTTCTTTTTATTTTTTTTCAATACAATATTTAATATTCCTGCTCCGCCGCCTGATGCATCATATTTTGCAGATGGATTAGTAATAACTTCTACGCTTTCTATGGCATCAGCAGGAATCTGGTCGAGGGTTAAGGTAGTTGGCCTGCCATCTACCAATAACTGTGGAGCTGCATTTCTTAAAGTTACATTACCATCTATATCTACATTTACCGATGGCACATTACGCATTACATCTACCCCGGTACCCCCGGTACTCATTATATTTTTTTCTACATTAAAAACCTTTTTATCAGCATTAAGCTTAATGGAGGGTGTAGAAGCTATAATAGTTACGCCCTGCAATTGTTTTGCATCTGTAGCCAGAATTATGTTTCCAAGATCTTTATCAAATGATGGAATGGTTCCAGGCTGTGGTTTTGCAAAAAATGAAACATCCAGATCAGTTGCTTTATAACCTGTATTACTGATTTTTAATTGTAATTTTTCTCTAATAGGTAATTGCTCAAAATCAAAATTGCCATTGTTAGTTGTAACAAGGGCCTTCAATAATATTTCTTTTCGCTTTTTGGTAGCTGTATCTATTTTAGTTTGCATTAATAATACTGATACTTCTGCAATGGGTTTATTATTAGCATCAACTATTTTTCCATAAACATGCCCCACATTTGCCTGTGGCATTCTTGCGTTTCCAAAACCTCCGGGTGCCTGTGCATTCACTGCTACTGATGCCATTAGCATTACAAATAAGACTACAATATTTTTCATTCTCTGTTTTTTGGGCGCAAATGTACTGTAATACTATTCTTATAAACTGTCAATTGAGATGAAAGGATAAATTAGAAGATGAAAGGAAAGAAGGAATTGTTAAAATTTATGGAAAGAAGTAATTTATTAGAGTAAAAGTTAATAAACTAAATAAATTATTATTAGTTGTAATGCCTGCTTACATTTTCATCTGCAATGTAGAAGCCTTAGTTGCTCACTTAAATATGGCAAAAAAATACTATGGTCTTGTTTTTGTGTTGATAAAATTCTAAATCAAACAGCATGAAAACAATAAGCCAGCTTACATTAGCTTTAATTTTTTTAGTGTTTTCTAAAAATCTTACAGCCCAAATGAATACTTACCCATCTGTAGGCGATGCCGCATCAGTTTACTCAAGTATGCAGATGAATAATATGCAGGGTTTGTACATGATCAATAGCATGCAGCGCACCTTTTCTGAACAAAATAATGCGCATAATGCTGCTGTAAAGCCCCATATAAATAGTACAGCACTATCACCAAATACTCTCAACATTAACCCCAACCCTACCATTACTAAACTGGTAAGGGAGCAAATTATAAATAACATTTCAAAATCTGCTGCTGAAGGAGTAGCCACAAAAACGGATAAAATGCTGGGAAATATTGAAACAACTTTTGCCAAAATGATAAACCCTTACGGGCTTCAGGCAAACAGCTATGCTGACGTATTGGCCACTTATCTTGTAGTAATGTGGATGTCGGTAAATAAACAAACTCAATTGCCTGAAAGTACAAAAGTAAAAGCAGTAGCTATGCAATGCAAATCTATCCTGCTGGCAAATAATGATTTTGCAAAACTATCTGCCAGGCAAAAGCAATGGGAGGCAGAAATAATGATGTACCAGGCTTGCTTTAATGTATTGATACGGCAGGAAGCAGTGAGAAATTCGGATACTAAAATGCTGAGTCAGCTTTCAGCTTCAGCCGCAGCTTCTTTGGCAAAACAAAATTTACATTTAGATAAACTCAGCCTTACAAACAAAGGATTTGAAGAAAATAAATTTTGATACTTTAGCAATTTTGCTTCTATCTTTTTTTCATTAAATGCTGCATTACCTTTTATATGATTGGCTTTATTTTAAACATTGTATTTTGCAATAAAATATTGATATAGACAGTGAAATATGTATTCATTTCTTTCTTTTTAATTTTTGGTTTGATTTCCTGCAAAAAAGGGAACTACACCAATGCTATAGTTCATAAAGACTGCTCAGGGAGTTACCTTCATATCAATGATAAAGAATATAAAGTATGTAACCCTGCAAATATTTCTCCTTTCAATAATGGGGATGCTGTAATGGTGCAGTATAGTTTAATAAGCAATTGCAGCATATCAAAAGAGCCCGAATGTTATTTGTATCATCGATTTGACGGCTGGTTGAACATTAATTTTATTTACTAAAATGGGTAAAGATGTATTGAAGCCTTTATTTTTTTTCCTCACAACCTAAAGTGCCGGGTAAATATTCTTTTGCACCTTAATAACCGGTTTTATTGATCAATTTAAATTTGATTCCCCTCATTTATTTCAAAAGGCTTTTTTACTCTTTAAATGTTTTTGTAGCATTTTTTCAAATTATAGTATTGCGGATACGAAATCATTTTTTGGGATGGGTCAACTTCTTGTTTAAAAAATTTTACTGCAAAATGGATGATTGCCTGTAATTGATTGCTCTTCAAAATAATAAGGCTTAAAATGCTTGTTTCATTAAAGCTATACTGCTGACGGGCTGCGCCGCTTAGGCGGATATCCTTTTTGTGCAGGCATGATGTGTGGGGGCTACAAAAAGATAGTAGCCGGGCGGCGAACAAATGCTTGAAACGGGTATGCTGCTGAAAGCTCCTGCAGATATTTTTTGAATGATTTTTTTTGTACATTCGTCATACCACTCATGCAGGCAATAGCAACACAATCCGAGTATAACTATAACGAGGAAGACGAAAAAAAAGAAATTTTAAGGCAGTATAAGGCATTGCTACGTGTTTTAAAATCAAAATTAAAACCGGGCGATAAAGTATTGCTCAGGCGTGCTTTTGAAATAAGCGCCGAAGCACATAAAACCATGCGCCGCAAAAGTGGCGAGCCTTATATTTTGCACCCATTGGCGGTAGCAAAAATATGTGTAGAAGAAATTGGCCTTGGCATTAGAAGTAGCATTTGTGCATTGCTTCATGACACGGTAGAAGATACGGACATTACACTAGAAGATATACAAAGAGAATTTGGCAGTGAGATTGCAAAAATTGTGGATGGCCTTACCAAGATATCGTCGGTAATGGATTCTAATGCATCGCAGCAGGCCGAAAATTTTAAAAAAATATTGCTGACGCTTACTGATGACCCCAGGGTAATTTTAATAAAACTTGCTGACCGCCTGCACAACATGCGAACGCTGGATAGCATGAAGAGGGAGAAGCAATTAAAAATTTCGTCGGAAACTGTGTATGTGTATGCGCCACTTGCACACCGGATGGGTTTGTACAATATAAAAACCGAGCTGGAAGACCTTGCCATGAAATATATGGAGCCGGATACATACCGGTTTATTGCTCAAAAACTTCAGGATACCAAAAGAGAACGCAATCGCTACATCAATGATTTTATAAAACCTATTAAAGAAAAATTAGAACGCTCTGGCTTTGATTTTGAAATTTATGGGCGGCCTAAGAGTATTCATTCTATTTGGAATAAAATAAAAAAGAAGGGTGTAGCTTTTGAAGAAGTGTATGATTTATTTGCTATTAGAATTTTAGTAAATGCCCCTCCTGAAAAAGAAAAAGAAGACTGCTGGAAAGTGTATAGCATAATTACGGATGCCTATAACCCATCGCCGGAAAGGCTGAGGGACTGGCTGAGTAACCCAAAAAGTAATGGTTATGAAGCTTTGCACACAACTGTAATGGGCCCACAAGGAAGGTGGGTAGAAGTGCAGATTCGTACCAAACGGATGAATGAAATTGCAGAAAAAGGCCTTGCCGCACATTGGAAATACAAAGAAGGCACAACTGATGAAAGCCGCTTTGACAAATGGTTTCACCAGATACGGGAGGCTTTGGGCAGCAATGATAGCAACTCGCTTGATTTTCTCCAGGATTTTAAAACCTCATTTTTAACAGAAGAAATTTATGTATATACACCAAAGGGTGATGTAAAAATGCTGCCGGTAGGTGCATCGGCGCTTGATTTTGCATTTAGCGTGCATACTGCTGTAGGTAGTAAATGTATTGGTGCAAAAGTAAACCATAAGTTGGTACCTATTAGCCACAAATTAAAGAGTGGGGACCAGATAGAAATTATTACAAGCGCCAAGCAAAAGCCAAATGCGGAGTGGCTAAACTTTGTAGTAACCAGCAAAGCAAAATCTAAAATAAAAGACAGCCTTAAAGAGGAGAAAAGAACGATTGCCGAAGATGGTAAATATATTTTGCAAAGAAAATTAGAGGGCATGGGCGCCAGTATGAGTGTACCCAATATGGAGGAGCTTTGCCAATATTATAAAATAAACAGTACGCTTGACCTGCTCTATGAAATTGCTACTAAAAAAATTGAACTAAAAGAGCTGAAAGACTTTACGGTGGCTGGCGATAAGCTTGTGATGCCAAAACCTGTAAAGCCATCTGAAGTAAAAACTGAATACGACCCCGCTTACAAGCCTATTGATAAAAAAGATACTGAGTTGATAATTTTTGGTGAAAGCAGCGATAAAATAATGTACACACTTGCTAATTGCTGCAAACCAATACCAGGCGATGATGTGTTTGGATTTGTAACAACGGGCGAGGGCTTAAAAATACACCGTACCAATTGCCCAAATGCCGCCCGGCTATTTGCCAATTATGGCCACAGGGTTGTAAAAACTAAATGGGCAAAAAATAAAGAGATTTCTTTTCTTACAGGTTTAAAAATTATTGGAATAGATGATGTAGGTGTTATCCATAAAATTACCAATCTTATAAGTGGAGAGCTTAAAGTAAATATAAGCGCCATGACGATAGAAGCAAATGATGGTATATTTGAAGGCAATGTAAAAGTATTTGTACATGATAAAGAAGAGCTGGAAAACTTAGTGGCTCAATTGCTTGCATTGCCGGGTATAGAAAGAGTAGATCGCTACGATACGGAGTAAACCGGTATAGCCGGGAATAGAAGCATTTTTTTTGAGAAATAAGTAGCCAAAGTTTTTAACAATTAGTTTTTCGTATTTTGTCATTTCGTATTTAAAAACATATCATATTTGTAACTCAAAATTTTAAACAATTTTATTATGGAAGAATTAATTAGCCGCCTGACAGAAAAAGCAGGCATCAGTGCAGACCAGGCTACAAAAGCCATAGACACATTAAAAGAATTTGTAAAAGAAAAATTTCCGATGATGTCCGGGGCTGTAGATAATTTATTGGCCGGAAAAACCGATGCAGCACCAGCGGCTGCACCAGCAGAATCTGGAAACATTATGGATAAAATAAGTGATGTGATACCTGGAGAAGCCGGGCAAAAAGTAGAAGACTTTGCAAAAAATGCTGCACACAAAGCTGAAGACTTGTTTGACAATGCAAAAGAAAAATTGAGCGGCTTATTTGGCGGCAACAAACAGGGGTAAGAAAATTATGTATTTATAAAAAATGCCGCTTAAAAAAGCGGCATTTTTTATTCGGTTGCATGGTTGCAATAATCTAATATGGCATCTATCTCTTCATTTTCAAGCTGGGGAAAAGGGGGCATGATGGTACCATTCCATTTTGTAAACAATGATTTTGCGTATTCATTCTTTGCAATTACAGATT